>JAEYRT010000004.1 GCA_023435325.1 Pseudomonadota bacterium
GTGCTCAGCCGCACGGGCGTGGCACTGTCGCATGCGGTGTTCTGGTCCATCACGGCTGCATTGGCCGTGCGTGTGGCACCGCAGGGCAAGAAGGCGCAGGCACTGAGTTTGCTGGCCACGGGCACCACGCTGGCTATGGTGCTGGGCATTCCGCTGGGGCGGGTCGTCGGCGACTGGCTGGGTTGGCGCACCACGTTCTGGGCGATTGGCGCATTGGCGGTGCTGGTGATGCTGGCACTGGCCAGATTGCTGCCCTTGCTGCCCAGTGAGAACGCTGGTTCGGCGGCCAGCATTCCGCTGCTGCTGCGTCGCCCCGCGCTGATGGCCATTTATCTGCTGCTGATCCTGGTGGTGACGGCGCAGTTCACGGTCTACAGCTATATCGAGCCGCTGGTGCAGACGGTGGGCGGTCTGGCCAACCATGTCACCACGCTGGTGCTGTTGGTGTTTGGCGGCATGGGGATTGTGGGCAGTCTGCTGTTCAGCCTCTACAGCCATCGTTTTCCGCAAGGCTTTTTGCGCCTGGCCATTGGCGGGCTGGCGCTGGGCCTGTTCCTGCTGTTGCCCAGCACCGCCAGTGCCTGGGGAGTGTATGGCGTGAGCATGATCTGGGGCATTGCCATGATGTGCCTGGTGCTGGCCATGCAGGCCAAAGTGCTGGCGCTGGCGCATGACGCCACGGATGTGGGCATGTCACTGTTCTCCGGCATTTTCAACATCGGCATCGGCGCAGGGGCCTTGCTGGGCAGCTTGGTCAGCCTGCATGTGGGCATGCAGTACATCGGTTGGGTCGGTGGGGCCATGGCCACCATTGGTCTGCTGTGGTGTGTCTATGCCCAGCAACGCTGGGCACGTCCGGCCGTCTGAGGGAGCGGCATCACACAAGCAATAAAAATAGCGGTCTGCGCTGGCCCAGCAAGGATTTTAGAATGGTTTATGGCTGAAAACCTTGTTTACCAAGCGCTAACCGCTATGCTTTTAGAGATTCAGGTTCAGCCGTGCAGGCCCACGCCCAGGCGATGGGGCAGAACCTCTTGCAAGATGGTGGTGGAGATTTCCTCAATCGACTTCGTCGTGGTCGAGAGCCAGCTCACCCCTGCGCGGCGCATCATGGCCTCGGCCTCGTGCACTTCGTTGCGGCAGTTTTCCAGGCTGGCATAGCGCGAGCCGGGGCGGCGCTCATTGCGAATGCTGGACAGGCGCACGGGGTCAATCGTCAGGCCGAACAGCTTTTTCTTGATGGGCTCCAACGCGGGCGGCAGCTTCTTGCGTTCAAAGTCCTCGGGAATCAGGGGGTAGTTGGCCACTTTCAGACCAAACTGCATGGCCAGATACAGGCTGGTTGGCGTCTTGCCCGAGCGGCTCACGCCCACGAGCACCACGTCGGCGCCGGTCAGGTCGTGGTTGGTTTGACCATCATCGTGGGCCAGCGTGTAGTTGATGGCCTCCATGCGGTCCAGATATTCCTTGCTCTGGCTGATGTCGCTGAAGCGCCCCACACGGTGCTGGCTTTTCACACCCAATTCGTCTTCCAGCGGCGCGACAAAAGTGCCGAACATATCCATCAGCAGGCCCTTGCAGTGCGCATTGAGTACGGCCACCACATCCTGATTCACCAGGGTGCTGAAAACAATCGGCTTTTTGCCTTCGATTTCCCCTGTGTGGTTGATCTGGCGCACCGCCTGGTGGGCTTTGTCCACCGTGTCCACAAACGGAATGCGCACGATGCGGGGTTTGATGTCGAACTGGGTCATCAAGGCCGTGCCAAAGGTTTCGGCAGTGATGCCGGTGCCGTCAGAGATGACAAATACGGTGCGCGAATGCATGGGGCAACAATTCCATTCAAGTCAAACACCCGAGCTTGCGGCGAAATTGCCGCACCGGGACTAGAATGTCGCCCATTATTGCCAATTTCGCTCGCATGCTGACCGATGGCCGACAACCAGAACATCGAAGTTGTCATTGATCAGGATGTGGGACTCACCAGTGCGCGTGCCTGCCGGGCAGGCGTCTGGGACATGCCGGTTTTTTAACTTTGGAGCCTTCCCATGTCTAACCGTTTCGAAGCGACCGCGCTGGTCGTTCCTTTCGAACAATTGCGTATGAGCGACGTTGAGGTCGTTGGCGGCAAGAACGCCTCCCTCGGCGAAATGATCTCCCAACTGCCACAGGGCGTGCGCGTGCCTACCGGCTTTGCGACCACTGCCCACGCTTTCCGCCAGTTCCTGGCACACGAAAGCCTGGCCGACAAGATTTCCGCCAAACTGGCTGCACTGGACGTGGAAGACGTGCGTGCACTGGCCCAGGTGGGTGCCGAAATCCGCGCCATGGTGGAAGCCCAGCCTTTCCCCGCTGACCTGGAACAGGCCATCCGCGAAGCATTTGCCACACTGCAAGGCGGCAATGCCGAAGCCTCGTTTGCCGTGCGCTCTTCTGCCACCGCAGAAGACCTGCCTGACGCATCGTTTGCCGGTCAGCAGGAAACCTTCCTGAACGTGGTCGGCATCGAAGACGTGCTGCACAAGATGAAGGAAGTGTTTGCTTCCTTGTACAACGACCGCGCCATCTCCTACCGCGTGCACAAGGGCTTTGCCCACGACGTGGTGGCCCTGTCTGCGGGCGTGCAGCGCATGGTGCGCTCCGACCTGGGCGCAGCCGGTGTGATGTTCACCATCGATACCGAATCCGGTTTTGAAGACGTGGTCTTCATCACTTCCAGCTACGGCCTGGGTGAAACCGTGGTGCAGGGTGCGGTGAACCCTGACGAGTTCTACGTGCACAAGCCCATGCTCAAGGCGGGCAAGAGCGCGCTGATTCGCCGCAATCTGGGCTCCAAGCTGATTCAGATGGTGTTCTCTTCGCCCGAAGAGAAGGCTGCTTCCGGCAAGCTGGTCAAGACCACCGACGTGGCACCTGAGCTGCGTAACCGTTACTCCCTGACTGACGCCGAAGTGCAGGAACTGGCCAAGTACGCGCTGGTGATCGAGCAGCACTACGGCCGCCCCATGGACATCGAGTGGGGCAAGGACGGCACCGACGGCCAGCTGTACATCCTGCAGGCGCGTCCTGAAACCGTGAAGAGCCAGTCCAAGGGCCAGGCCGAGCTGCGCTACAAGCTCAAGGGCACCGGCAATGTACTGGCCGAGGGCCGTGCGATTGGCCAGAAGATCGGTACCGGCCCCGTGCGTCTGGTGTCCGACATCTCGCAGATGGACCAGGTGCAGCCTGGCGACGTGCTGGTGACCGACATGACCGACCCCAACTGGGAACCCGTCATGAAGCGTGCTTCCGCCATCGTGACCAACCGTGGCGGCCGTACCTGCCACGCCGCGATCATTGCGCGTGAACTGGGTATTCCTGCCGTGGTGGGTTGCGGTGACGCAACGGCCCGTCTGAAGGACGGCACGCTGGTGACCGTGTCCTGCGCCGAAGGCGATACCGGCAAGATCTACGACGGCCAAATCGAAACCGAAGTGACGGAAGTCACCCGCGGCGAGATGCCCGAGATCAGCACCAAGATCATGATGAACGTGGGCAACCCCCAGCTGGCGTTTGACTTTGCCCAGCTGCCCAATGCCGGTGTGGGTCTGGCCCGCTTGGAATTCATCATCAACAACAACATCGGCGTGCACCCCAAGGCCATCCTGGACTACCCAGCGGTGGATCCTGACCTGAAGAAGGCCGTGGAATCCGTGGCGCGCGGCCATGCTTCCCCACGTGCTTTCTACGTGGACAAGGTGGCCGAAGGCGTGGCAACCATTGCTGCAGCGTTCTGGCCCAAGCCCGTGATCGTGCGCATGTCGGACTTCAAGTCCAACGAATACCGCAAGCTGATCGGTGGCAGCCGCTACGAGCCTGAGGAAGAGAACCCCATGCTGGGCTTCCGCGGTGCGGCGCGCTATATCTCCGAAGACTTTGGCGAAGCCTTCAAGATGGAATGCGAGGCCCTGCGCCGCGTGCGTGAGGAAATGGGCCTGACGAACGTGCAGATCATGATTCCTTTCGTGCGCACGCTGAAGCAGGCTGAGCGCGTGACCACCATGCTGGGCGAAAACGGCCTCAAGCGTGGCGAGAATGAACTGAAGCTCATCATGATGTGCGAAGTGCCTTCCAATGCCATCCTGGCGGAAGAGTTCCTCGAATACTTCGACGGCTTCTCCATCGGCTCCAACGACCTGACCCAGCTGACCCTGGGTCTGGACCGTGACTCCGGTCTGGAGCTGCTGGCGCAGGACTTCGACGAGCGCGATCCTGCCGTGAAGAAGATGCTGGAGCGCGCGATCGAGGCCTGCCTGAAGCAAGGCAAGTACGTCGGTATCTGCGGTCAAGGCCCATCCGACCATCCTGACTTCGCCAAGTGGCTGGCGGACAAGGGCATTGTGTCGATCTCGCTGAACCCTGACACCGTGATCGACACCTGGCAAAACCTGGCTGGTTAAACCAGCGAAAGGCCTGTGATGCAGTTCTCTGACGATGATGTGCAAAACGGGTCTGGCGCAAGCGGGGGGCAGATGCCGCCCGACTTGCATGACACACACCACCTGTGGCTCAAGGCAGTTTTGCTGGCGGTCTGGGTGGTGTTTTCTTTTGGCGTGTGTTTTTTTGCGCGCGACTTGCAGGCATGGGTGCAAGGCTGGCAGCTGGGGTACTGGATGGCTGCCCAAGGGGCAGTCCTGATGTTCATGCTGGTTGCGCTGGTTTACTGTGTGGTGATGGATTATTTTGAACGTCCATCCCAGTCGCGCAGCGGGGCAACCGCATCAGCGCGTGCCACACATGCTTCCTCCTCCACGCACTCTTAGCCCTTCCTCTGCCGGCCCGCGACATCGCGCCTACATGTGGCGCATTCACCGGGTGGTCGGTCTGTATTGCCTCTGCGTCATAGCATTCCTGCTGCTCATGACCTGGGCCGAGTATCAAGGCCTGTCGCGCCACTGGATTGGGCCCATCTTTTTGTTCGTTCCCGTGATGGCCTACGCCATCATCGGCGTGTGGGGGCGCACCAGCGATGCCGATGAATACTACGTTGCGGGGCGGCGCATTCCCCCGATGTACAACGGCATGGCGGCGGCGGCGGACTGGATGAGTGCAGCGTCTTTCATCAGCCTGTCCGGTGCTCTGTATCTGCAAGGTTTTGGGGGTTCGAGTGGTCAGCCCGGTGGACTGGCCTATTTGCTGGGCTGGACGGGGGGCTTCTGCCTGGTCGCCATGCTGGTGGCGCCGCACCTGCGGGCCATGAACATCTATACCTTGCCCGATTTTTTTCAGATGCGCTTTGGCGGCAAGTGGCCCCGCATCATTGCCGCCTGGGCTTCGGTGCTGTGC
>JAEYRT010000019.1 GCA_023435325.1 Pseudomonadota bacterium
AGATAATCCATGCGTGCGGTAATCACGCTCACGGTGCCAGGCACCAGTTCCGCAGGGCGGGCGCGCTTGAGACCGTGGGCCTCCATGTAATGCATCTGCCCATGGAAACCATGGGCGAGCCATTGCAGCAATCCATCCTCGCACGAGGACAAATCCACGCCGGACACGCCAATTTGGGAAAATCCCAGCTCGCGGGCCCAGTCCTGCATTAAAGGAATCCATTGACTGCTGCAAACCATAACCCACCGATTGTAGAAAGCGCCATGCAAGACGAGCGTGTACTGACCTGGCAAGACGAGACAGCCACTGCGGCTTTTGCCGCACAGCTGGCAGCCTTGCCCGAAGTGCGCAACGCCTACATCACGCTGCACGGCGACCTGGGAGCTGGCAAGACCACCCTGGTGCGCCATCTGCTGCGCAGCCTGGGAGTGCAAGGCCGCATCAAAAGCCCCACCTATGCCGTGGTGGAGCCGCATGAAATGCCGACACTGAATGTGTGGCACTTTGATTTTTATCGGTTCGACGACCCGCGCGAATGGGAAGATGCAGGTTTTCGTGACATTTTTTCCAGCGAAGGCCTGAAACTGGCAGAATGGCCGGAAAAGGCTGCTGCGTTGACACCGCCTGCAGACCTAGCTATTTATATTGAAGCAATCAACGAAACCGAACGTCGCGTCACGCTGCGCACCCGCACAGATGTTGGCCGACGCATGCTGATGCACTGGCCCCAATGAGCGAAGACGCCGCGTCCACTCCGTTTACGGCTTACCGCCCCAACCGTCGTACCCTGCTGCAAGCAGGCAGCCTGGCGCTGCTGCTGGCAGGCAAGCACCAGATTGCATTTGGCGCTGCCATCCTCGCTGTACGCGTCTGGCCTGCCGAGGACTACACGCGCATCACGCTGGAGTCCGATGTCCCCCTGGCCGCCAAACAGACCCTGATTGAATCCCCGCCCCGTCTGGCGGTGGACATCGAGGGCCTGCAACTCAACAGCGCCCTCAAGGAAGTGGTTGCCAAGGTGCAGCCTGATGACCCCAATATCGCGGCCATCCGCGTGGGTCAGAACACGCCCAGCGTGGTGCGTCTGGTTATCGACCTCAAGCAAGAGGCCATCCCCCAGGTCTTCTCTCTCAAGCCTGTGGCAACCTACAAGCACCGCCTGGTGTTTGACCTTTACCCATCCAAACCGGTTGATCCGCTGGAAGCCCTCATTCAGGAGCGCTTGCGCGAGGCCACCAGCTCGGACCTGCCTGCGGCGCTGACACCGCCCTCGCTCAGCGCACCCGAGCAGGATGCCCTGGAAGCACTGATTGCCCAGCACAGCCAGAGCCCTGCCACAGCGCCCGCTGCCGCACCCCGCCCTCCAGCATCCACCGTGGCTGCCGCCCCGGCGGCTCCAGCACGCGCAGCCAAAACACCGGGAGGCAGCGGCACGACTGCACGCGCCACACCACGCAAAACCGACCGCATCATCATCGTGGCCCTGGACCCGGGCCATGGCGGCGAAGACCCCGGAGCCATCGGTCCCAAGGGCACGTATGAAAAAGACGTGGTGCTCAAGGTGGCCAAGCTGCTGCGTGACCGCATCAACAAAAGCTCCATCAACGGCAAGCCCATGCGGGCCTACATGACGCGTGACGGCGATTACTTCGTGCCCCTGGGTACGCGCGTGCAAAAGGCCCGCCGCGTGCAGGCCGATCTCTTCATCAGCATTCACGCCGATGCTTTCACCAGGCCCTCAGCCGCGGGTGCCAGCGTGTTTGCACTGAGCCAGAAAGGGGCCACCAGCACGGCCGCACGCTGGCTGGCCAACAAGGAAAACCAGGCCGACCTGGTGGGTGGCATCAATGTGCGCAGCCAGGACAAGACCGTGCAGCAGATGTTGCTGGACATGAGCACCACCGCACAGATCAACGACAGCCTCAAGCTGGGTTCCTCGCTGCTTTCCCAGATTGGCAGTTTTGCCAAACTGCACAAGCCCCGGGTGGAGCAAGCAGGGTTTGCGGTACTCAAGGCGCCCGATATTCCGAGTGTGCTGGTGGAAACCGCTTTCATCAGCAATCCAGGTGAAGAGCAAAAGCTGCGCAGCCCGGCTTATCAAGCCAAGCTGGCCGATGCCATGATGGAAGGTATACGCCAGTACTTCATCAAGCATCCACCCATGCCGAGATCCCGCTCCATTTGATGGATGCCTGCATGCACCAAGCCCGCTTCCGAGAAGCGGGCTTTTTTCTTGGCCGACTTTTGGCTGACGCCAGCGCAAGCCAAAGGCTTACATACGCAAACCATGCGAGTGCTCACTTTTCACTTTCATTGACATTTGAGCTATAGATTAAACAATTTAGATAAATAAAACTAATCAAAACACAAAATCAATCAAATTCAACAACCATTACCCCTGGATGGCGATGTCCCAACGCACCATGAAAAAAGGCACCCCAAGCACCGGAGACATTGGCAGACAGTGGCACCGGCAGGTCGCAATGTCTGGTCTTGTCGCCTGCTTGCTGGTCTGCGTGCCCACGCATGCCCAGGATGCCAATGCCAGCGCCGCGGCCCTGCTGCAGCAGGCGCAGGCATTGCGCGACGCCCAGCAATGGGAGGCCGCCTTGCAGCGCTATCGCGAGGGCATGCAGCAATTTCCGAATGATCCATCCTTTGCCTGGGGAGAAATTTACGCTTTGGCAGATGGTGGACAGCCAGAACAAGCAGTGATGCTGGCCGAGCAAGCACTGGCGCACGCACCCGATGATCCCGATGCCCTGCTCGTCATGGCTTATGCCCAGCTGCGCCACCGTGGGGTTTACGCCTCGCTGGAATATGTGGACCGCGCCGTGCAACACGCGGGAAATCGCGGCTACGTCGTGCGTGAATATCTGCTCGCCCTGCAACGCGCGCACATGGCCGATGCGGCGCTGACCATCGCACAGCGCCATCCCCAGTTGCTGAGCCAGGAACGGATATGGGAGCTTCAGGCAGATGCCATTGCCCAGCGTGTGCGTTTTGCCGACTTGCCTGTACGCAGCGAGGCTGAACGTTTTGCCATTGCCGATCGTGCACTTGCGCAGTATGAGCAGCTGCTGGACCAGCTGCAGCAGGCGGGACAGGCAAGGCAAAGCATTCACCAGCGTGCACGCATTGACCGTTTGCAGGTCCTGCACGCCCGCTATTACATGCGGGAGCTGGTACAGGAATACGAATCCCTGCTGGGCGAGGGCACAGACATTCCTGTCTATGCCTTGCCGCAAGTCGCCTCTGCTTACTTGTATGTGCGCCAGCCTGAACAATCTGCCCAGATTTATGAGCAGCTCATTGCCAGTGGCTATTTGCGTGAGAACCCGGTTAAGCGCCTGCAGCAGGACCAGGGGCTGCTGTACGCATATGCAGATCAGGGCAATACCGCACTTGCGCAACACATGGCACCTGTTTTGGCTTCACAGTACCAGCCCTGGCTGTACATGAAAGGTGAAAAGCGCCAGATACCCAATGCCTCCTATCTGGACGCGCAGCATCTTGTCACGATGATGGATCTGTATGCGAATGCCACTGTTCAGGCCCAGCAGCGCCTGCAACGCATGGTGGAATTGGCGCCCAACAATAACAACCTGCGCACCGATCTGGCCCAGCTCTATCGCGCGCGTGGCTGGCCTCGGCTGGCTGAGCAGGAACTCCAGATTGCACAAACCTACACGCCTCGCGCGCTCAACGTGGAAATCGGTCAAGGCTTCACGGCGCTGGAATTGCAGGAATGGCAGCAAGCCCGGGCATTGAGTGCGGACACGCTGGCCCGCTTTCCGGAAAACCTTCGCAGCCAGCGCCTGGCACGCCTGTGGGACGTGCACAACATGGCGGAATTCCAGCTTGCCGGTTACAAGGGCCTGAGCGACAACAATCCGGCTTCCGGGGGGCGTGATGTCGGCATCGAAGCCACGGTGTATTCCCAGCCCCTGGCTGATAACTGGCGGGTTTTCGCGGGGGCAGGACACCGGAGCGCACGCTTTGTCG
>JAEYRT010000028.1 GCA_023435325.1 Pseudomonadota bacterium
CCCGCACGCTGTCGAGTACTTTCATTTTTTGTCTCCTTGGTGTTTTGGAATCACTGCTGCCTTGGATGCTACATACTGTTTCGCAAGACTTCTGAGAGGCGGGTCACGATGCCTTTATGCACGCTCGCAGCAACAACAAAGCCCGCAAACGCGGGCTTTGTTGTTTTGTTACATCTATAAAAGTAGCTGTCAACGCATGATGAATAAGGTTTTCAGATACTTTTCATATCAAAAACCAGGCAGTGCAAGCGCTAGCAGCTATCAAAAACTTAGGCTGCTTGCGCAGCTTTCTGGCTTTCCATTTCCTGCAGCTGGCGCCACATGACTTTTCCGCTGCCGCTCTTGGGCAGGGCATCCACAAACGACACCAGGCGCGGCGCTTTGTAGGCAGCCATGTTTTCGCGGCACCACTGGATGATGTCTTCTTCCGTGACGTTGCCCTGGTGGCCCTGTCGCAGCACCACCACGGCCTTGACGGTTTCGCCACGGTAGGCATCCTTGGCAGCGATCACGCAGGCTTCCTGGATCGCAGGATGGCGGAACATCAGCGCCTCCACCTCAGCTGGCCAGACTTTGAAGCCACTGGCGTTGATCATGCGTTTGAGGCGATCGGTGATGAAAAAGTAGCCGTCCGCATCCATGCGCCCCAGATCACCCGTACGGAAAAAACGCTTGCCGTTGATGTCCACAAAAGCAGCCTGGGTGGCGGCCTCATTGCGCCAGTAACCCGAGAAAACCTGTGGCCCACGCACCACGATCTCGCCCTGCTCGCCGACCGGCATTTCCTGAAGGGTGTCAGGGTCCACCACCAGGGATTCCGTGCTGATGAATGGAATGCCCAGGCATTGCTGCTTGGCGTTCTCTGGCGGATTGTTGTGGGAGGGGGCGGCAGTTTCGGTCAAGCCATAGCCTTCCTGATAGCGCAGGCCAAACTCTTCATACAGCCGCTGTGCCACCGCTTGCGGCATGGCCGCTCCGCCACCGCCGATGTAAGTGAGGCTGGACAGATCGAACTGCTTGAAGTTCGGGCTGGCAAACAAGTCAATCACCATGGTGGGAATATTGGTCCAGTTGGTGACCTTGTACTGCGAGATCCAGCGTCCGGCCAGCTCGCGGTCCCAGCGTGGCATCAGGATCATGGTGGCTCCCACATAAATGCTGGAGTGCATCATGGACACCATGCCAGTGATATGGAACATGGGAATCACCGCCAGCGTGACGTTCTCGCTGGTGGCATTGCCCCAGACCGCAGAGGTCACGGCGTTCGACATGATGCTGGCATGCGTGTGCATGCAGCCCTTGGGCAGACCCGTTGTGCCACTGGTATAGGGCAGCACACTCAGGTCCTGCGGGCCGACGTCCAGTGCTGGCGCTGCCTGTGTGCAGGACAGGGCTTGCTGCCAATCCACCGTGCGCCCTCCGTCGAGCTGTGGCAGTGGGCGCTCCGTGGTCAACCATGCCTGCCAGGCCTCTGGCACAGGTTCACGCTGCTGGCTCTCCTGCGGCAGATAGTCACTGAGTTGCGTAGTGATCAGATGCTGCAGCCGCTGCTGTGCAGGCAGCGCATTGCTGGCTTTGGCCAGTTCTGCACCCAAATCCGCCGTGGCGATGGCCACCTTGACCTCGCCATCCGTGATGTAGTGTTTGAGCTCTTCAGCCAGATTCATGGGGTTGACGGGCACGACCACGGCATTGGCGCGCAGGATGGCAAAGTGCGCCATGACCAGCTGCGGCAGGTTCTGCATGAGTAAAATCACGCGATCACCCTTGCGCACACCCACTTCATGCAGATGGGCCGCCATGCGTTGTGCTCCCTCGGCCAGTTCACGGTAGCTGATGGTGCGTCCAAAAAACACCAGCGCGGCCTTATCAGGGTAACGCCGCGCGCTGATCTCCAGGTTCTCCCACAGCGAGGTGGCAGGAGCAGTCAAGGTCTTGGGTACACGATGGGGCCAATGGGCAAAGTGAGGGCGCATAGCGGTTTCAGAGCATGTGTGGTTGGGGATGGATCTAAACTACGCTGCTTGCCGCGCTCCCGCATTCGGGAAGCTCCGCAGAAATGGTCACCTGCGCGACGTCTGCTGCACTGCGGAACTGCCTCACGGGAAACACCTGAACCTAGAAGGCGTCTGACCCAACGTGCTACTTTCCGGTCCATCATGGAGTGAGGCAAGACACCATCAAACCGAGCGGCGGCTACGCAAGCGCCCATGGCGTACGGCCTGTGCCAGCAGGGCATGTCCCGGCAGACTGTGCCCGGCCACCTGGGCCTGTACGTGGTCCTGCCACATCTGCGCCTGCTGCTCCACATTGCCTGCCCAAAAATACCTGAGCATCTGCCTTACATTGGCTGAGGTGCGGTAGAGGTAAGGGTCGCGCCCTGCCAGAAGATAGGCCCCCTGCAGCAATAGCGCCTGCCTGGTTACCGCCATGCCAAGTTCGCGCTGCAGAACGTGCAACAGCTCATGGGCAAACATCCCCGCGACTTGCGGATGGCGGAGACGCAGGACTTGTGTGACATCGCCCGCTTCAAAACAAACACCAGGCAGAGATATGCGTCCACCATTGAGACACAGTGCACGGCGTGTATCGCCCAGCCTGCGCTTGCCCAGGCGTGCATGCGCCACCAGCCTGCGCCCCTGCTGCTCGCCAAATTGCTGGATCACGAAGTCAGCCTCGGCAGGCGCAAGCGAACGCCACCGCCATGCCGCGCAATGAAATAAAACCATAAAGAAAAAGGCAGTTTGAATTACTTAAATGTCAGCACTCACCTACTAAAGATAGTACGGTTACTGCTCAAGCTTGAGGTCTCCCATAACTCAGTCACGGTGAAGGAATCAAAATGGCCCAGGCACCCTCCAAGCGAGCAAACACATCCAGCACCCCGTCTCCCAAAGGCCAAGGAGGCGAATTGCAACAGCAAGCGGATGCACAGCACCCAGTGCTCACCACCCAGCAAGGTATTCCCGTTGCCGACAACCAGAATTCCCTGCGAGCCGCCGAACGTGGCGCCACCTTGCTCGAGGACTTTATCCTGCGTGAAAAGATCACGCATTTTGACCATGAACGCATTCCCGAGCGCATCGTGCATGCCCGTGGCTCTGGCGCACATGGTTACTTTGAACTCAGTCGTTCCCTGCAACCGTACACCACGGCCAAGGTGCTGACGGAAACCGGTGTGCGCGTACCGGTTTTCGCACGCTTCTCGACCGTAGCCGGCGGAGCGGGTTCCGTAGACACGCCGCGTGATGTGCGTGGCTTTGCCGTGAAGTTCTACACCGAAGAGGGCAACTGGGACCTGGTGAGTAACAACATTCCCGTCTTCTTTATCCAGGATGCGATGAAATTCCCCGACGTGGTCCATGCGGTCAAGATGGAACCCGATCGAGCCTTTCCCCAAGCTGCATCAGCACACGATACGTTCTGGGATTTCATTTCACTCACGCCAGAGTCCATGCACATGGTGATGTGGATCATGAGTGACCGCACCATTCCGCGCAGCCTGCGCACCATCGAAGGCTTTGGCGTCCACACCTTCCGGCTGATCAACGCCGAGGGCAAGAGCACATTTGTGAAGTTCCACTGGCGGCCCGAGCTGGGCATTCAGTCCACAGTCTGGGATGAAGCCATGAAGCTTCAGGCAGCAGACAATGACTTCCATCGCCGTGACCTGTTTGAAAGCATACAGGCCGGGCAGGCACCTGCTTGGGAGCTTTTTGTCCAGCTCTTTACCGAAGAAGAAGCGGACCAGCTGCCCTACGACCATCTGGACCCTACAAAGATCATCCCGGAAGAAATCATCCCCCTGGAAAAAGTCGGCCGCATGGTGCTGGACCGCTGGCCTGACAACTTCTTCCAGGACACGGAACAGGTCGCCTTCTGCCCTGCTAACGTACCCCCAGGTATTGATTTCAGCAATGACCCGCTGCTGCAGGGCAGGCTGTTTTCCTATCTGGATACGCAGTTGCTGCGCCTTGGTGGGCCCAACTTCACGCAGATTCCCATCAATGCACCCAAGTGCCCATTCGCCAATAACCAGCGCGACGGGTTCATGCAGATGCACAATCCCAAGGGTCGGGTGAACTACGAGCCTTCCAGCCTGGAGCCAGGCACGCCACGCGCTTCTATGGCGCACGGCTTCCGCTCCTTTGCAGAAACTACCACCTCCGGCAGCAAAGGCCGCCTGCGTCCCGAGAGCTTTGCCGACCACTACAGCCAGGCACGCATGTTCTATCGCAGCCAGACATTGATAGAGCAGGCCCACCTGGCCAGCGCCCTGGTGTTTGAACTCTCCAAGGTGGAGACACTCCATGTGCGCAGCGCCATGGTCAGCCATTTGCTGGTGATTGACGAGGACCTGGGCAAGCGTGTGGCGGATGGCTTGGCGCTGTCCCCTTTACCCGCCCCCGCGCAACCGGCTTCGCCTGTACAGGACCTGCCCCTCAGCCCAGCCACCCGCATCATTGATCGCATGAAACCGACGCTGGAAGGGCGCAGCGTGGCCATCCTGGTGGACGACGGCAGCAACGCCAAGTCTGTCGCCGCCTTGCGTAAGGCACTGGAGGCCGAAAAGGCCATGGTGAAGATCATTGCCCCCAAGGTGGGCGGTGCCATGCTGAGTGACGGCAAGCAACTGGCGGCGGATGGACGCCTCGAAGGCTCCCCATCGGCCCTGTTTGATGCCGTGGCCTCCGTGCTGCCGCTGGAAGCAGGCGAGCGCCTGGCAAAGCAAGCCGTGGCGCAAGACTGGTTCCGCGATGCCTTCGGGCACCTCAAGGCCATTGCTGCCTGCAAGGGCACCCACAAGATTCTCGAAGCGGGCGGCGTCAAGCCCGATGCCGGCGTCTTCGATCCGGAAGACGTTAAGGGTTTTATCGAAGGCGCCAAACAGCGCTTCTGGGATCGCGAGCCAAGCCTGCGTCATCTGGCTTGAGCGCCGGGCGTACGCCGTCACGCAACAAATGCCCTCTGGCTCCCTGCCCGCTTCGGCGGGCATTTTCATGGATAAGGGAAAAACCGCCTCTCTCCTACCTGTCAGACCGTGCTTTGCCCCCATTGCGCTCACGCGGTGTTGGCAACACTGAAAAGCGTTCTTGAAAGGAGTACCCATGGCGAGCAAGACTTCCGACTCTGCAGAGGCACAGGCTGCAACCACGGCACAGCGCCAAAAACGTCTGCAACAACAGCAGCGGGCAAAAGACGCCAGCAAACCGTCCAAAGGAAAAGGCAAGAGCAAGGCCGTGGCTCCCGGGCCTGGACGCAAGATGCCGTCCACGCCCATGCCGGAGCAGACGTTGGAAAAGCCGGGCCATGAATACCGGATGGCGTGCCGCCCCTACTTTCAGGCACCCGGCTACCAAGGCAGTGGAAAACTTAAGGGCATGACAGCCCTGATCACCGGTGGCGATTCAGGCATCGGACGTGCCGTGGCCGTATTGTTTGCACGCGAAGGTGCCAATGTGGTGCTCGCCTATTTGAATGAACACAAGGATGCCAAGGACACCTGCAAATACATCAAGGCCGAAGGTGCGGAATGCCTGGCCATTGCAGGAGATGTGCGCGACCCGGCATTTTGCGAGATGGCCGTGCGCAAGACTGTCAAGAAGTTCGGACGCCTCCATGTCCTCGTGAACAATGCTGCGTTTCAGGAACATGCCGAATCGCTGGAAAGCCTCAGTGACGAACGGCTGGATGAAACCTTCAAAACCAATATCTACGGTTACTTCCACATGGCGCGCGCAGCTTTGCCGCACATGCAGCGCGGTGACTGCATCATCAACACAGGCTCGGTCACCGGTTTGCGCGGCAGCGCCTATCTGATGGATTACGCTGCCACCAAAGGCGCCATTCATGCCTTCACCAAATCCCTGGCTTCCAACCTTGCCGAACGCGGCATTCGCGTCAATGCTGTGGCTCCCGGTCCGGTGTGGACCCCTTTGAACCCCGCTGACAAGACCGAAGACGATATTGCCAATTTCGGCGCAGATACAGACATGGGTCGTCCCGCGCAGCCTGAAGAAATATCGCCAGCCTATGTTTTCCTGGCCTCGCCCGTGTGTTCCAGCTACATCACCGGCATCGTCCTGCCCATTACCGGCAATGCGGGAGATGGCGCCTGAACCTCACTGCGCTTTCCTTCCTTCTTCAGAAGGACCTGGTTCTGGGGGCAGCTGAATGGGTGGGCTGCCGTTGCCAGGCTCCTGGACAGGCACAGGAGGCTGCGGTGTCTGGGGTGGAACCGGAGGATTAACCGGGCGCTGTGGGTCGCCCGGAATAGGCATGAGCGGTACAGAGGCTCTAAGAGCCGGCTTGGAACGCGAGAGAGTAAAAGCATGCATGCGCAACTCCTTTCTGTTGCGCATGGTGCCGAGGAA
Organism: Pseudomonadota bacterium; assembly: GCA_023435325.1. Taxonomy (GTDB): domain Bacteria; phylum Pseudomonadota; class Gammaproteobacteria; order Burkholderiales; family Burkholderiaceae_C; genus Comamonas. The sequence goes on from JAEYRT010000028.1 coordinate 6,375, forward strand.
AGCAGGCTCTCATTGTCAGCGGGCATCAACAATAGCGAGCACTTACAAATTAATCGTTTGAGAAGAATTACTCCTACACTAAAAAATATGTAGATAGCAGACCATTCATCAAGGCAAGCAATGCCGCTTGTCGTGAACTTTTAGGAGTACAGATGATGAATCAGCAACCCAACTTGCACGACGACAAGAACAACGCTCAACGTAGCCAAAACCAGCACCAACAGCAAAACCCCAACCAAAGCCAGCAAGGGCAAAACCAGGGGCAGAGTTATAGCAACCAGCAACAGCAGCAAAATCCTGGTCAAAAGCAGTCTGGCCAGAATCAAAACCAGCAAAACCCCAATCAACAGCAGCAGCAAAACCCCAACCAGAATCAGCAGGGGCAGCAAGGTGGCCAGCAGCAGCCTTCACAACAACGTTGATCTGAGGTATTGAATTTTCCATTTCATCTAGGCAGCTAAGACAAAAGGAGTGACTGGTTCACTCCTTTTTTGTTGCCTAAATCCTGGCTTTGCTATGGGCTCCCGCAAGTCCGATGCAGTCTTTCAGACCTTGCCGGCATACTGCAGACTTTGCCTGCCTTGTCTGCCATGCCCCGATTGCGCGCCCCTTCCAAGGAAGAGAGCCAACTTCTCCCCCCATACATTGAACTTCCCGACCGTGCCATCCATGTTCCCGGCACCACGGCCGAATTTGCCCAGGCACGCGCGCAACTGCTGCAGCAAAATGCCTTGGGGTTTGATACCGAGAGCAAACCCATTTTTCACGTCTCTCAGGTTGACCATGGGCCGCATGTGGTGCAACTGGCCACCACAGAAGCGGCCTGGATTTTGCAGTTGCACCAACCCGAAGCCTTGGCCCTGGCGTGCGACGTGATTGCAGACCCGAACATATGCAAGGTGGGTTTCGGTCTGGACAACGACAAGTCCACCTTGCCCAAACGGCTGGGCGTTCCCTTGGAGAATGTGGTGGACCTGGATCGCATCTTCAAGCAGCACGGTTATGGCGCATCCACGGGTGTGCGTGCGGCAGTTGCCTTGGTACTCGGCCAGAACTTTCACAAATCCAAGAAGCAGTCCACCAGCAACTGGGCACTCCCCAAACTGAGCACCGCACAGATCCGCTACGCTGCCAATGACGCACACGCGCCTGCGCTGGTGTTTGCGGCCCTTCCTGCTTGGCAGGCAGCCCATCCGTTGCCAACGCCTCCCACCAAGCGCAGCCAAGCTGCCTTGCACCACGAACCCCGCGGCAGGCAACGCGCTGCGCTTTTCCTTCCGCCTGTCAGGACTTCGGCGCAACAGGAGTTGCAGGGGGCCGTGCACAGGAACGCCGTGGACTGTTAGTTCTGCCCAAAACTTGCACGCCCAAGCCGGGCGTGAAGCTACCCTGGCATAAGCACATAGCGTTTGCTTCGTTGGCAAGAGATCGCTTCTTTCTCAGAATGAGCGGGTCACACAACCCTCATTCCAACAACGGAGACTCTCACCATGCGTTTAGAAACCTTGGCCGTCCACGCAGGCTACAGCCCTGACCCCACCACCAAAGCGGTGGCCGTCCCCATCTATCAGACGGTTGCCTATGCTTTTGACAGCGCCCAGCATGGTGCGGATCTGTTCGATCTGAAAGTGGCGGGCAACATCTACACCCGCATCATGAACCCCACCACCGATGTGCTGGAAAAACGCGTGGCGGCTCTGGAAGGCGGCATTGCGGCATTGGCCGTGGCTTCAGGCATGGCGGCCATCAGCTATGCCATTCAAACCATTGCCGAGGCAGGAGACAACATCATCTCCGCCAGCACGCTCTATGGTGGCACCTACAACCTGTTTGCCCATACTTTTCCGCAGCAGGGCATCGAGGTACGTTTCGCCGACCCGCGTGACCCCGCCAGCTTTGGCCAGTTAATCGATGCCAAGACCAAGGCGATCTTCATTGAATCGATAGGCAATCCGCTGGGGAATGTCACCGACATCCGTGCGCTGGCAGATGTGGCCCACGCACATGGCGTGCCACTGATTGTGGACAATACCGTGCCCTCCCCCTACCTGCTGCGCCCCATTGAATTCGGGGCTGACATCGTGGTCCATTCCCTGACCAAATATCTGGGCGGCCATGGCACCAGTGTGGGCGGAGCAATCGTGGACAGCGGCAAATTCCCCTGGGCCAAGCACAAGGAACGTTTCAAGCGCTTGAACGAACCCGATGTGAGCTACCACGGCGTCGTCTACACCGAAGCGCTGGGTGAAGCTGCCTATATCGGCCGTGCGCGCGTGGTGCCTCAGCGCAATATGGGCGCGGCCATCTCGCCGCAGAACGCGTTCCAGATTCTGCAAGGCATTGAGACCCTGGCGCTGCGCATGGACCGCATCTGCGAGAACACCCAGAAAATCGCTGAAACCCTGCAAAATCACCCCAAGGTGGAATGGGTGCGCTATGCCGGTCTGAAGGACCACCCCGATCACGCCATCGTACAAAAGCAGTCAGCGGGTCGCGCTTCCGGCATTTTGTCTTTCAGCCTGAAGGCGGAGGATGCACGCGCCGCAGGGGCGCGACTGCTTGACGCCCTGCAGCTGTTCACGCGCCTGGTCAATATTGGTGATGCCAAATCTCTGGCCACCCACCCTGCTTCCACCACGCACCGCCAGCTGGATGCCGACGAACTGGCCAAGGCCGGTGTGACCGAGGGCATGGTGCGCCTGTCGATCGGTATCGAACACATTGATGATCTGCTGGCGGATCTGCAACAGGCACTGGAACAGGTTTGATGGCACTTTGAAGTGCTTGGAGTTTCTTTTTGCCCGCCTTGTGCGGGCTTTTGTTTGTGCAGAGGTTCCTTTTCACGTGCTGCAACAGGCATAAAAAAACCGCCACGAAGGTGGCGGTGCAAATCCTCTTGAAAGAAAAATCAGAAGCGGTAGCCCACGCCCACGCCCACCAAGAGAGGGTCAACCTTGAACTTGCCACCCACGGAAACATCGGTGTCGATGTAGACCTTCTTGATGTCGAAGTTCAGCGACCAGTTTTTGTCCAGTGCATAGTCGAAGCCCACTTGCAAGGCGCCACCCCAGCTGTTGCGCTTGACATCAGCTGCGCCGCCCAGCAGGTCCACGCTGGAGAAGCGTGTGTAATTGATACCAGCACCCACATAAGGCTTGAAGGCACCGAAGTTGGTGAAGTGGTACTGCGCCAGCAAGGTGGGTGGCAGATGCTTCAGCGTTCCGATCTTGCCGCCAACTGCTGTGGAGCGCACATTGTGCTTTTGGGGATAGGTCAGAATCAGCTCAGCAGCAAAGTTGGGGGTGAAGTAGTAGCTGATGTCCAGCTCAGGAATCACCTTGTTGTTCACGCTCAGGCCCAGGGCATCGGCAGCAGAGCCCTTGTTTGCAGCATCCAGATGCACGGCACGCACGCGCACCTGCCATTTGCCATCTTGCTGCTGCGCCATTGCAGCACCGGAAGTCATTGCACACAAAGCGGCTACAGCCAGCAGAGTTTTTTTCATGATGGGTGATGAGTGAAAGCCCGGGGACAACCCCCGTGCATGCATTGCATCACTCCGACTTGGCCTAGGGTTTGCCTTAGGTCAACCCGTTAACAGCCGTATTTCAGAGTTTTCTGAAATGTTGGAAGCACACAACAAGTCTGCTTTCCGCTCTGAATTCAGTGCGCCGCAGCAGTGCCTCGCATGCGCTGATAGGTGTGCACCAGCAGCACGATCACGCCACCAATGAGTGCCCCGACAAGCACATGCACGAGCAGTGGCGCGATGGCGGCAATGATGCCGCCCTGGGGCAGTAAAGCGGTATCCACCCACGCTTGGATGGGGCCGATGCCGTGCACCAGCAGACTGCCGCCCACCAAGAACATGGCCGCAGTCCCGACAATGGACAACCCTTTCATCAGCCATGGGGTAAAAGCGATCAGCTTACGGCCCAGGGTTTGAAGCGCACGGCTGGATTGGCTCATCAACCAGTCGCCCATATCGTCCATGCGCACGATCAAGGCCACCAGGCCGTACACAAACAAGGTAATGGCCAGCGCCACCACGCTCAAAACCGCCACCTGTTTGGAGATGGGTTCATCGGCAATCGTGCTCAAGGCAATTGCCAGAATCTCGGCTGACAAGATGAAATCCGTCCGGATGGCCCCTTTGACTTTCTGTTTTTCGTAAGCCAACGGGTCCATGCCCCGTTTCTGCGCGGCAATCACGGACGAAGGTGCAACCCCCTGGACGTGCGCTGCATGCGCGGCAGGTTCCAGATGGCGTTTGTCACGGCGCTTTTCGATGGTGTCCAGGATTTTCTCCACCCCTTCAAAGCACAGGAACGCACCACCGACCATGAGCAGCGGCGTGATCAGCCAGGGAATGAAAGCACTGATCAGCAGGAACGCTGGCACCAGTATCACTTTGTTGATCAGCGAACCCTTGGCGACGGACCAGACCACTGGCAACTCCCGATCCGCTTTTACCCCGGCCACTTGCTCGGCATTCAAGGCCAGGTCATCGCCCAGCACACCGGCAGTTTTTTGCATGGCCACTTTGCTCATCACCCCGACGTCATCAGCCAGGGCGGCGGACTTGCGTGCTGCCATCTTGGTCATGAGTGCCACGTCGTCCAGCAGCGTGGCAATATCGTCCAGCAGCATCAAAAGTCCGGTACCAGCCATGTATTTCACCTCCAATAATCGATCCGTGCATCATCGAACCAGCGCACGGGCCCGTGTGTAGGAGGAGCTCAGCAAACAGCACCTGATGCGCCGTTGCGCCCCGTGAGCCGGTAGATGACCGGCGGGTTTTTCGTTCTGGATGGATACTGCTGCAGTCACCGGCGTTCAAGCCGCTTGTTTGCCATTTCTTTGCCTCCGCAACCGTCCACCGCCCACCATGCGCTTTCCATTCTCCATTGATCAGCCACCTACCAATTTGCTGGAAGCCATCCTGGCATTGCTGCGCTGGCTGGGACGATTGCTGGAATGGTTGACGTTCTAGGAAAGCAATTCGCAGCCGCCGCCAGTGGCTATTTTCCCCTCTGGCGCGTTTGCGGGCCGCAGGCACAATGGCAATTTTGCAGAGGAGAACAGCATGACCAGAGTCACCCCCCGAATGACCAATCTGTTTTTGCAACTGGGTCTGGATGCCAGCGAAGCCGGGATCGCCGAGTTCATCGAACGGCATCAACTGCCCGCAAACGTCAGCCTGGTCGACGCCCCATTCTGGAACGCTGCCCAGCGTGCACTGCTTTGCGAGCAATTGTCTGCCGATGCTGCCTGGAGCACGGTGGTGGATCAGCTCAGCGAATCCCTGCATGAAGATGCCGTCAAACAACGCAGCGGACTGTAGCAATAGCAAAATCCAGAAACATAGCTGCTAACGCTTGCCACCAAATGATTTCAGATAAATAAGATGCTGAAATCAATTAGTGATAAGCGTTGGTAGCTATTTATTTGCAAGCGCCAGCGTCCGGCTGATCCACCGGGAAAGCGCAAAACAAAAGGCCCCGGAGCATGGCTGCTGCGGGGCCTTGGTGCCAAGCGGCTAAAGCGGCATCAACCCAGCCACTTGCGGGCATTGCGCCATACCCGCATCCAGGGGCTGAATTCGGACTTGCCGCCCGCCTTGTCGTAGTCCACCCAGCTCATCTGGATGTTGCGGAACACGCGCTCGGGGTGGGGCATCATGGCGGTGAAGCGGCCATCGGCCGTGGTCACTGCCGTCAAGCCACCGGCCGAGCCGTTGGGGTTGAACGGATACTGCTCGGTGGGCTGGCCGTGGTTGTCCACATAGCGCATGGCTTTGAGCACTTGCGCTTCGTTGCCACGGAACTTGAAGTTGGCATAACCCTCGCCGTGCGCCACGGCAATCGGCAGGCGCGAGCCAGCCATGCCCTGCAGGAAGATGGAGGGCGACTCCAGCACTTCCACCATCGACAAGCGCGCTTCAAAGCGGTTGCTCTGGTTTTGCGTAAAGCGTGGCCAGTCCTGCGCGCCAGGAATGATGTCGGCCAGCTCGGCAAACATCTGGCAGCCGTTGCACACGCCCAGACCGAAAGTGTCTTGGCGGCCAAAGAAGGCCTGGAACTGCTCGGACAGGCGGTCGTTGAACGTGATCGAACGTGCCCAGCCAATGCCAGCGCCCAGCGTGTCGCCGTAGCTGAAGCCACCGCAGGCCACCACACCGGCAAAGTCCTTGAGCTGCGCGCGGCCCGACTGCAGGTCGGTCATGTGCACGTCCACGGCTTCAAAACCGGCTTCGGTAAAGGCGTAAGCCATTTCCACGTGGGAGTTCACGCCCTGCTCGCGCAACACGGCCACACGGGGCTGGGCTTGCAGATTCAGGAACGGCGCAGCCACGTTGTCCTGTGGATCAAACGTCAGGTGCACATGCATGCCGGGGTCGGCAGGCTCACCAGCGGCAGCGTGCTCGCTGTCGGCACAGACGGGGTTGTCGCGCTGCTGGGCAATCTTCCAGCTCACGGCATCCCAAACCTGGTGCAGATCGCTCAAGCTTGCGCCAAACACCTTGTTCGCATCACGCCAGATCTGCAACTCACCCTTGCCTGCATCCACGGGCGACGCAGCAGGACGGGTTTTGCCGATGATGTTCGAGCACTGAATCAGACCATGCGCGCGCAGCACGTCCATCACTGCGCTGCGGTCTTCCGTGCGGATCTGCAGCACCACACCCAGCTCTTCATTGAACAGGGCGCGCAGGGTTTGCTCTTCACGGCGACCCGCGACTTGCTTGCCCCAGTTCTTGCCTTCGCCCGAATCCATGCGGCTGTCAGAGATACCGTCACCTTCGGTGATCAGCATGTCCACATTCAGTGCCACGCCCACGTGGCCGGCAAAGGCCATTTCCGCCACGGTGGCCAGCAAGCCACCGTCGCCCTTGTCGTGGTAGGCCAGGATCTTGCCCGCCGCACGCAGTTCGTTCACGGCATCGACCAGCGCGATCAAATCCTTGGCGTCATCCAGATCAGGTGTTTCATTGCCCGACTGGTTCAGCACCTGACCAATGATGGAGCCACCCATGCGGTTCTTGCCGCGGCCCAGGTCGATCAGCACCAAAGACGAATCTTCCACTTCAGCATTCAACTGGGGAGTCAGGGTGGTGCGCACATCGTCGATCGAAGCAAAGCCGGTGATCAGCAAGCTCACGGGCGATGTCACCTTCTTGGTCACACCGTTCTCGGTCCACTGCGTGCGCATGGACAGGCTGTCCTTGCCCACAGGAATCGAGATGTTCAGCGCGGGGCACAGCTCCATGCCCACCGCCTTCACGGTGGCGTACAGGTCTGCGTCTTCACCGGGCTCGCCACAGGCAGCCATCCAGTTGGCCGACATCTTGACCTTGGACAGCTCAATCGGCGCTGCCAGCATATTGGTGATGGCTTCCGCCACCGCCATGCGGCCCGAAGCTGGCGCGTTGATGGCTGCCAGCGGCGTGCGCTCGCCCATGGCCATGGCTTCGCCCTTGAAGCCCTTGAAGTCCGCCAGGGTCACGGCCACGTCGGCCACCGGCACCTGCCAGGGGCCAACCATCTGGTCGCGGTGGGTCAGGCCACCCACAGCGCGGTCGCCAATGGTGATCAGGAAGCGCTTGGAGGCCACGGTGGGGTGGGCCAGCACTTCAATCACGGCCTTTTCCAGCGGCAGGCCGTTCAGGTCCATGGCAGGCAACTCGCGCTTCACAGTCGCCACATCTTTGGTCATTTTTGGTGGCTTGCCCAGCAGCACGTCCATGGGCATGTTCACGGGGAACTTCTGGTCGCCGGATTCCACGGCCGTATCTTCCAGAATCAGCTCGCGCTCTTCGGTCGCCACGCCGATCACGGCAAAGGGGCAACGCTCACGTTCGCAGAAAGCGGTGAATTGTTCCAGCGATTCGGGCGCAATCGCCATCACATAGCGTTCTTGCGATTCGTTGGACCAGATTTCCTTGGGCGCCAAACCGGACTCTTCCAGGTTCACCTTGCGCAGGTCAAAACGTGCACCACGGCCGGCGTCGTTGGTCAACTCGGGGAAAGCGTTGGACAAACCACCGGCACCCACGTCGTGGATGGCCAAAATAGGGTTGTCTGCACCCTGCTGCCAGCAGTGGTTGATCACCTCTTGCGCACGGCGCTCAATCTCAGGGTTGCCGCGCTGCACGGAGTCAAAGTCCAATTCCGCAGCGTTCGTGCCCGAAGCCATGGAGCTGGCTGCACCACCGCCCATGCC
>JAEYRT010000029.1 GCA_023435325.1 Pseudomonadota bacterium
GCACAGCAAACGCAGGGCCGAGCAGCGCTGGCCTGCGGAGTCATAGGCCGATTGCAGCACGTCGTTCACCACTTGCTCCGCCAGCGCCGACGAATCCACCACCATGGCGTTGATGCCACCGGTTTCTGCAATCAAAGGCACAGGCTTGCCGTGGTTGCCCAGGCGTTGCGCCAGCGTCCGGTGAATGTGCTGGGCCACGGGGTGCGAGCCGGTAAACACCACGCCATCGGTGGCCGGGTGCTGCACCAAGGCTTGACCGATGGTTTCGCCATCGCCGGGCAGCAGTTGCAAGGCGTGCTCGGGAACGCCTGCTTGGTGCAGCAAGGCCACAGCTTGCGCGGCGATAAGGTTGGTTTGCTCGGCCGGTTTGGCGATCACCACATTGCCTGCGGCCAGTGATGCAGCAATCTGGCCGGTAAAGATGGCCAGCGGAAAGTTCCACGGGCTGATGCACACCACCACGCCCAGCGGACGGTGGCTGTCGTTGTTCAAATGCTGCTGTGCTTGCTGGGCGTAGTAACGCAAGAAGTCCACCGCTTCGCGCACTTCCGCTATGGCGTTGGGCAAGGTTTTGCCTGCTTCACGACACAGCAAGGCCATGAGTGGCTGCATCTGCGTTTGCATCAGGTCAGCCGCACGCAGCAAGGTTTCGGCACGGCTGTTCACAGGAGTGGCTTGCCAGATCAAGGCGGCGTGCCGGGCCTGCGCCATGGCAGGCTCGACTTGTGCGGCTGTCGCCCAGCGCACTTCGCCCACGATGTCTGCGCTGTGGGCGGGGTTGTGCACAGACTGGGTGGGCAAATGCTCGGCATTCGCAGATGCTGCGTGCCATGGCCCGGTGCTGGCCAAGAGCGCGGCAGACAGCGATGCCAAGCGCTGCTCGTTACTCAAATCCACACCGTGGGAGTTGCTGCGGCCTTGTGCGGCATACAGCGCGCTGGGCTGGGGAATGCGGTCATGTGGACGGCCCAGTGGGGTGAAAGCATTCGCAGCCTGCACGGGGTCAGCCACCAGCTGCGCAATAGGCACGCTTTCATCGCCAATCTGGTGCACAAAGGAGCTGTTGGCGCCGTTTTCCAGCAAGCGCCGCACGAGGTAAGCGAGCAGGGTTTCGTGTGTGCCCACGGGGGCATAAATGCGGCAGGGGCGGGCCAGCTTGCCATTGGCCGCATCGCCCACCACGTCTTCGTACAAGCCTTCGCCCATGCCATGCAGGCACTGGAACTCATATTGACCGCGGTAGTAGTTGTTGCCGGCCATGTGGTAGATGCTGGCCAGCGTGTGTGCGTTGTGCGTGGCGAACTGCGGAAAGATCGCCTCTGGTGCAGCCAGCAGTTTGCGTGCGCAGGCTAGATACGAGACATCGGTGTGCACCTTGCGGGTGAAGACCGAATAGTCTTCCAGCCCATCGACTTGCGCGCGTTTGATTTCGCTGTCCCAGTACGCGCCTTTGACCAGGCGCACCATCAGCCGGTGCTGGCTGCGGCGCGCCAAGTCAATGATCCAGTCCAGCACAAAGTACGCGCGGCGCTGGTAGGCCTGTACGACAAAGCCAATGCCATTCCAGCCTGCGAGCGATGGCGCAAAGCACAACTGCTCCAGCAAATCGAGCGAGATTTCCAGTCGGTCGGCTTCTTCTGCGTCAATGTTCAAGCCAATGTCGTAGTGGCGCGCTAGTTCTGCGAGCTTGAGAAGGCGCGGGTACAACTCGCCCATCACACGCTCGCGTTGCGCGCGACTGTAACGCGGGTGCAGGGCCGAGAGCTTGATGGAAATGCCCGGCCCTTCATAGATGCCGCGCCCTTGCGAGGCCTGACCAATCGCGTGGATGGCTTGCTCGTAGGACTGCAAGTAGCGCTGCGCATCTGCTTCGGTGGTGGCAGCTTCGCCCAGCATGTCGTAGGAGTAGCGAAAACCCTTGACTTCCAGCCTGCGGCTATTGGCCAGCGCCGAGGCAATGGTTTGGCCTGTCACAAACTGCTCGCCCATCATGCGCATGGCGGTGTGCACGCCTTGACGAATCAATGGCTCGCCGCCCCTGGCAATCAGGCGGGTGAGGGCGCTGCCCAGTTTTTGTTCGCTGTGTACGCCCACCAGCTTGCCGGTGATCATCAGGCCCCACGTTGCGGCATTGACGAACAGTGAAGGCGAGTCGGTGTGTGACTTCCAGTCGCCCTTGCTGACCTTGTCTCGGATCAGCGCATCGCGCGTGGCGCGGTCGGGGATGCGCAGCAGCGCTTCGGCAAGACACATCAGCGCCACGCCTTCCTGGCTGGAGAGCGAATACTCCTGCACCAGCGCTTCCACGCCCGAGGTTTTTTTGTGTCGCTTGTCGCGCAGAGCTTGCACCAAACGGGTGGCCATTTGCTGCACGGCCTCGGGCCGGTCGCTGGTAGCGGGAGCGATCAACAGCGGCAGGCACTCCGTCTCCGGGCGGCGATAAGCCGCGGTGATGGCGGCGCGCAGCACGCTTTGGGGCTGCACGTCTTGGGCCAAGGCGTAAAATGGGGTGTAAGACTGTGCTGCGGGATCGCCCGAGGCATCCGTTTCTGAAGCTTCGACGCTGGCCGCGGGAGCTGTTCCCAGATATTGCAACTCGGGCGGCAGCTTGCCTTGCTCGATCGCGTCCAGATAGCTGTGCAGCGCCTGCTTGTGCAACCAGTGCGGCGTGCAGCCAAGCTGCTGTGCCACGGTTTTGAGCCTGTCCCGCAGTTGCTCGTCTACCTTGATGCCAATGGTCGTGGTCGCCATGTCTGCCTCGCTTCGCTGAAAGCCCGTGTCATGCAAATGGGGCGATTCTAGGAAGGTGCAACCAAACTCAGTATCGGGGTTTAGCCTGTTCCTTAAATGGTGCAACCTT
>JAEYRT010000064.1 GCA_023435325.1 Pseudomonadota bacterium
TGTTTTGAATCTCTGCCGACGGAGTTCACGCTCTAAGCAGATTGCAGAAGACCATGTAGCCAGGCACGTGCGCTGGCAGGGTTGTGCAGGCAATGATCCGGAGCGTGCGCGACTTTTTTACCAACCGCTACGGCACATCCACCTAGCGCCCGGACGGCTTTAAAAGCATCCAGATCCGTGATGTCGTCACCCAGGTACACAGGCAGACGACCGGCATAAGGCGCTTGCTGCATGAGCCGGTGCACGGCGTGGGCCTTGGTGCAGTTGTCGGGCCGTATTTCAATCACGGCCTTGCCTTCCACGCAGTGGTGAGCAGGCCACAGGCATTGATGCCTGGCCACCCAGTTGCGTATCTCTGGCTCTGCCTCTGGACACTGGCGCCAGTGAATTGCCAAGCCATGGGGCTTGGTTTCCACCAGGACACCGGCCCAGCGGGCAAGCAAATGCTGGCGACATTGCCGGGCCCATTGCGTCCACTGGGGGGAGGGCTTTGCGGCTTGTAGGACTTCAGCTCCATGGCTGCCGATCAGGTCAATGCCGGCATTGCCCAGCCATGTTGATAGATCGGCATAGCTGCGCCCACTCACGCAGGCGATGGCGCCGTGCAGCTGATGGTGCAGCTGCGCCAGATGGTCGATCAGAGATGCCGGCACATGGATCAGATCAGGTGCTGGCGCGATCTCCACCAGGCTGCCATCCAGATCCAGCAGCAATGCAAACGCTCGATCAGGGATGGGAGGCATGCTGCAGTTTGGCTCAGTTTTCATACCAGTACATTTCTTGCTCGGTGACGAAGTGGCGCAGATGCTCGGTCTGAACGATGGCTTCCTCCTCGCGCTGCCCGGGCGCCAGCTGGGAGGTGAAAAGTTGCGCGGCTTCTGCCTTGCGACGTTGCTGTTCGTCACTCAGAAACAGGCAGGTTCTGGATGAACCGGCCTGGAATTGCGCCAGGCGGGGAGGGTCTACCAGCGCCCACACGGGGTAGTACAGGGCAGGCACACGCAGGGCCGCCAGCGTCTGGCCGGTCGCGTTGTGGTCGGGGTGGCCATCGGCAAACCAGGGGGCTAACCAGAGCGTTGCGTCGGTGTGGTGCTGTTGGATCCGTTGGGAGAGCTCGGCTTGTTGCTCCGTGAGTTGGCCATCGCCCATATCCCAAAACTGGGGCAATGCATACCCGAGCAATTGCGCAGCCAGGCAAGACTCCTTGCGTCGTGCAGTGCGCAAGAAAGTTTCTTGCGCTTTGGCCTGGCGACCAAAGCACATTTCACCGTCTGTGAGGATGTGAACCTGCACATCCAGGCCATAAGCCAATGCAAACTGCAGCAGCCCGGCCGCACCCAAGACTTCATCGCTTGGATGCGGGGCAAGTATCTGAAGCTGCTGGAAGCCGCCCAGCACTGCCGGAATGGTCAAGGCTTGGGGCATTTTCACCGTTCCCCATCCATGTCTGGGACTGGGCTCATGAATTGCGCAGGAACATCATGAACTGGTAGGCGCCAGGCGTGCGGACATTCCAGACACCCCGGAAACAGCGAGATCTTGCAGGAAGTGCTCGTACCAGCGGTGGATGTCATTGTTGCGCAGATGCTTGAGCATGGCGCAATGGCGCTCAATGCGCTCCTGCAGGGGCATCTCCAGCGCATAGGCCATGGTCTGCGCCATGTGCTGCACATCGAACGGGTTGACGATGAGTGCTTCCTTGAGTTCATTGGCCGCCCCAGCAAACTCGGACAGGATCAAAACGCCCGGGTCGCGCGGGTTCTGTGACGCAATGAATTCCTTAGCGACCAGGTTCATGCCGTCCTTGGTGGGGGTGACCAAGGCTGCCCGGGCCATACGGTAAAGGCCTGTCAGCGCACCGATGTCCCGAACGTTGTGACTAAAGTGCAGCGGTTCATAGTGTGGCGCTGCATACTGGTTGCGGATGTGTTCCGCCAGGTTGAGCACCTGGGTGCACAACTGCTGGTAATGCGGAACTTCGCTGCGTGTCAGCGGCGCAATCTGCACCAAGCTGGCTGGAGGTGTTGTGTGCGTTCGCTGCAGGTATTTCTCGAATGCCTGCAGCTTGAGCTCCAGTCCTTTGGTGTAGTCCAGCCGGTCCACGCCCACCATCAGGGGGCGGTCCTGGGGCAAATCCTTCCACTCCCCTCGTGCAGCATGCTGTGCAGACTGGGCTGCCAGCAGCTCAATCTTCTGGGTATAGATGGAGATGGGGTAGACGCCTATCTTGGTGCGGCGGCCTTCATAGCTGATCCAGCACTCTGTATCGCTGGGGGTGTCAATCTGCATCTGGCAAGACGGATCCTGGCTTTGCAAATGTTCAAAATACAAGCGCAGATTGTTCAAGTCATTGCTGGTTTGCAGGCCAATCAGGTCGTAGTGCAGCAATGCCGTGAGCAGCTGCGCATGGTGCGGAATGGTGTGCAGCAGCTCCAGAGGCGGAATTGGAATGTGATGGAAATAACCCACGGCTCCGGCATGCCCCAGCGCACGCAGGTGCTTGGCAACCAGCAGCAAGTGATAGTCATGGACCCATATGGTGTCTTGTGCATCGGCATGGGCTGCCACTTCTTGCGCAAACTTGCGGTTGACGGAGGTATAGGTTTTGTAGGCGTTATCCAGCAGGCGCAGATAAGTGGGGCGCAGATGGCAAGCGGGCCAAAGCACCTCGTTGGAAAACTCCAGGTAATAACTCTGATGCTCCTGTGCTGTCATAGAGAACACCGCGTAATCAAATCTGCCCAGTCGTCCGGTCTTGCGCTGGGTTGTCTCTGATATCTCGCCACTCCATCCAATCCACGTACCTTCTATCGATTCCAGAGCAGCCTGCATTGCGGAAGTCAGGCCTCCTGCTTGTGGAGTCATGTCGTGTGCAACCCGGTTAGAGACAATGATGAGCTTCATGGTTCGATACTTGTGCATTGGCTGAAAGAGCTTTTCAATATAGAAGCTACCGTTCGTCGGCGACGTAGGAGGGAGGGGCGTACGCAAGTGGGTCAGCTTATGTAACTGTTGTCGCTGTACTCCAGGACAGACGACAATCAATTGCGCAGAAAAAAGCTCTGAAAATTGATAGCTGCCAGCGCTTGCTGGCCGTACGTTGGAGCTGTTTATTGCTTAATAAATATGCAGCCTTCAGCAGGCGATGCAAAAAAAAGCGCTTTTCTCAAAAAAATAGGCGGTTTTCACTTTTTGCAGCAAAAAGTGACGGCATAATCACGGCTTCTCTCAAGGGGAGTCGCCAAGTTGGTTAAGGCACCGGATTTTGATTCCGGCATGCGAGGGTTCGAGTCCTTCCTCCCCTGCCAGATTTTTCTGGTCTGTATTCATGCAGAGCAGATGACCGTAGGGGAGTCGCCAAGTTGGTTAAGGCACCGGATTTTGATTCCGGCATGCGAGGGTTCGAGTCCTTCCTCCCCTGCCATATACAAAACCCAGTCTGTGAAAACAGACTGGGTTTTTTCATGGC
>JAEYRT010000102.1 GCA_023435325.1 Pseudomonadota bacterium
AGACCAAGGCGTGCACGGGATTCGGAGTGGCTGCAGCCTGGGACGGGGCCGCATGGGCTGCCAACTGGGCAGCAGCGGCAAGCAAGGCGACAGCAGAGGAGCGAACGAGGGTGTTCATAGAGATGACTTTCAAGGGGTGGAGGGGATCAATCGGCAATGGCTGCGATGGCGCTTAGTCAGCGATCACCAGCGCCACATCAACATTGCCGCGGGTGGCATTGGAATAAGGGCAGACGATGTGTGCCTGCTGTACCAGCGCTTCCACCACGGCCCGCTCCATGCCGGGCACACGAATGGTCAACTGGACCTGCAGAGCAAAGCCTGTGGGGACGGGGCCAATGCCCACTTCGCCGGTGATGCGGGTGTCGGCAGGCAGTGCCTGCTTGCTGCGCATGGCTACAAATTGCAGCGCGCCCAGAAAGCAGGCCGAGTAGCCAGCGGCAAACAACTGCTCGGGGTTGGTGCCGCTGCCACCGGCGCCACCCAATTCGCGGGGGGTGGACAGTTGCACCGTCAGCGCACCGTCTGAAGAAACGGCTTGACCGCTACGGCCCCCGGTTGCAGTTGCGGTGGCGGTGTAGAGCACTTTGGCGAGAGACATGGTTTCGAACTCCTGGGTTGGTGCAGTGCATGGACTGCGTTGCGACAGGAAGAAGTGTCTCGCGGACGGCGATACTATTTATGATGTTTAGTATATGATTTTTGACTTGGGGTATTTTTATGGTGGACCGACTGGCTGCCTTGCTCGACCATTTCTCCGTGACGGCCGACATGTTCCATGCAGGCACGCTGTGCGGCAGCCACTGGTTGGAAGCCAAGGAGCATATGGGGCAGATGCACCTGATCCGGCGTGGCCCCATTACCGTCTACCACGGTAGTGAGAAGTTGCAAATTGATGTGCCCAGCCTGCTGCTGTACCCGCGCACCATGGCCCATCGTTTCGAGAGCGACGTGCATTCCGGAGCCGACATGGTCTGCGCCAATCTGGTGTTTGCAGGCGGCGTGAACAACTCCATCGCTGATGCGCTGCCCGACGTGGTGTGCTTGCCGCTGGACGACATGGCCGATGCTGCCGTGGTTCTGCACCTGCTGTTTGATGAAGCCTTTGCGCGCCGCTGTGGTCGCACGACGGTGCTCAACCGGCTGTTTGAGGTGGTGCTGATCCAGGTGCTGCGTCAGCTGATGGAGCGCAGCCAGGTCCAGGGCGGTATGCTCGCCGGCCTGGCGCATCCACGCCTGCGGCAGGCGCTGGTGGCCATGCACGAGTCACCCGCCCGGGCGTGGAGCCTGGAGGACCTGGGGGCTTTGTGTGGCATGTCGCGCAGCGTGTTTGCCAACAGCTTTCGCGATACGGTGGGATGTACACCCGGCGTCTACCTGCAAAACTGGCGCATGGCCATCGCCCAGCGGCTGCTGCGCCAAGGCCAGTCGCTGCAACAGGTGGCCGATACCGTGGGCTATGGCAGCGAGGCGGCATTCTCACGTGCATTTCGCACCCAGGTCGGCATGCCCCCGCGGCAATGGCGCGAGGCACAAAAGCAGGCCGGCGCCCCCATGTGAAGACCCAAACGAAAAGCCCTTGATCATTGCTGATCAAGGGCTTTGAATTTGGTGGCTTGGGACGGGATCGAACCGCCGACACGCGGATTTTCAATCCGCTGCTCTACCAACTGAGCTACCGAGCCATCTGCATCCACCTGAATTGCTTCAAGCAGTGAAGAATTGCGATTGTATGCTGAAAAAACAGGGCGCTTGAGGAAAACGGGTTTTTTTACTCGTCTTGGGCACCAGGCACACCGTCAGTGCACAGGAAGGTATTCGGCATCCAGGGCTGGTTCGCGCTCCAGATCCTGGTGCACGCCCATGGTTTCGCTGGCGCGTTCCAAGGCCTGCCACATGAGGGCAGGCATCTGCAGGATGCGTTCGGGGGTGCGCGACTGGGCAATCCATTCGCTGATAAATGCATGCTGTTCGGCAGTCAGCAAGTCGAGGTGCAGCATTTCGTCAATGGTCTTCATGGGGTGCCCTCTCAAGTGATGGTGTTCTGGTCTTAGCAAAAACAGGGCCACAGTGGGTGTGGCTCTGCAGCCCATGCATGTACAGATGTGTCCCAAACCGCGGATCGCAAGGGCGGCGTGCAGACACGGGCGAAACACCGCGCGTGTTCTGGCACCTAGGCAGATGAATCGCTGCTGAGTCGCTCAGTCTTTGGCGTAAGGGTCGGCAAAGCCCAGTTCCTGCATGATGTCGGTCTCGTAGGCCTCCATCTCTTCGGCATCTTCCTCGCTGGTTTCGTGGTCCCAGCCCTGGGCGTGCAGCGTACCGTGCACGATCATGTGGGCGTAGTGCTCTTCCAGGGTTTTGTTCTGTTCCTGGGCTTCGCGCTCGATCACGGGGCCGCAGATCACCAGGTCGGCCTGCACAGTCGGTTCCTGTTGGTAGTCGAAGGTCAGCACATTGGTGGCGTAGTCCTTCTTGCGGTACTGCAGGTTCAGCGCGTGGCCTTCTTCAATGCCGACAATGCGCACAGCCATTTCGGCGTCAACCGCCAAGGCGTGCTGGATCCACTTGGTGACGGTGGCCTCGGTCAGCAGAGCTTGGTGGGTGGCGAGATTGTCAAACTCACCAAATTGCAAAGAAAGATCTAAATTATTGAAGGTCATTTTGTGCGCTAGCGCTGATGGATAAAGCGCTAGTAGCTATCAAATCAATGTGTAAAGCACGGCGTGCTTACACGCGGGTGCGGCCATTGGATGCATCGTAGGCATCCACAATGCGTGCCACCAAGGGGTGGCGCACCACATCGGCGCTGGTAAAGCGGTTCATGCTGATGCCCTTGATGCGCTTGAGCACGCGCTCGGCATCGATCAGGCCGCTCATGGCGCCCTTCGGTAAATCGATCTGGCTGACGTCACCGGTCACCACAGCCTTGGCACCAAAGCCGATACGGGTGAGGAACATCTTCATCTGCTCAGGTGTGGTGTTCTGAGCTTCGTCCAGGATCACAAACGCATTGTTCAGCGTGCGGCCACGCATAAAAGCCAGTGGTGCAATTTCCAGCGCATTGCGCTCGAAGGCCTTTTGCACCTTCTCGTAGCCCATTAGGTCGTACAGCGCGTCGTACAGCGGGCGCAGATAGGGATCGACTTTCTGTGTCAGATCTCCGGGCAGAAAACCCAGGCGTTCGCCCGCTTCCACGGCCGGACGGGTCAGGATGATGCGCTGCACGGCACTGCGTTCCAGCGCATCCACGGCACTGGCCACGGCCAGATAGGTTTTGCCCGTGCCGGCAGGGCCAATGCCGAAGGTGATGTCGTGCTCGGCAATGTTTTGCAGGTACAGCGCCTGGTTGGGCGTACGTGCACGCAGGTCGCTGCGTCGCGTGGTCAGCTGGATGGCGTCGGGGTTGGCCTCGATCATGTCGGCGTCACCGGCAATCATCAGTTGCAGCGTGTCTTCAGAGATGGGGTCATCGGCCATTTCATACAGCGCCTGCAGCAGCTCCATGGCATCCTGTGCCTTGGCTTTGGGGCCATCGACCTTGAATTGCTCGTGGCGGTGCGCAATCTTGACTTGCAAGCCTGTTTCAATGGTGCGCAGATGCACATCGGATGGCCCGCACAAATTGGCCAAACGGGTGTTGTTGTGAGGGGTGAATGTGTGGCGCAAGATCACGCTGATAATTCCTTGCTAGGAAAGTCGCAGCCAATCGGGCTGCACAAAAAGGATCGCAATGATAGGCAAACTGACGGGAACCCTGTTGGAGAAGAACCCACCCGAAGTCCTGGTGGACTGCCACGGTGTGGGCTATGAGGTGCAGGTGCCCATGAGCACGTTCTACAACTTGCCCAACCTGGGCGAAAAGATCAGCTTGCTGACGCACTTTATCGTGCGTGAGGATGCCCAGTTGTTGTATGGGTTTGCGACCGCGCAAGAGCGTCAGACATTCCGCCAGCTGATCAAGATCACGGGTGTAGGCCCGCGCATGGCGCTTTCGCTGTTGTCAGGCCTGAGTATTGATGAGCTGGCGCAGGCCGTGGCGCTGCAGGAAGTCGGTCGTTTGGTGAAAGTGCCGGGTATTGGCAAGAAAACGGCGGAACGCCTGCTGCTGGAACTCAAAGGCAAGCTGGGCGATGCCGTGGTGGGCAACACGTCTGCCCAGGCGCACAGTGATGCGCACTCGGATGTGCTGCAGGCGCTGCTGGCGCTGGGTTACAGCGAAAAGGAAGCAGCCATCGGCATGAAAGGTCTGCCTGCGGAAGTGGGTGTGTCTGACGGTATTAAGCTGGCCATCAAGGCCCTGACAAAGTAAGTGTCCATGAGCATCCACACCGAAGATTTTGGAGAAGGCAAAGCCTTTGGCGAAGGTTTTGCCCCTGCGCGCAAGCCCCGTGCCAAGGCCAAGCCTGTAGCTGACGTGACCGAAAGCAGCATGCGCAGCCCCACCATTTCGCCCGCACCCGTTAACAAGCACGAAGAAGCGCTGGAGCGTGCGCTGCGCCCCAAGCTGCTTGATGAATACGTGGGGCAAGCCAAGGCGCGTGAGCAGCTGGAGATCTTCATCGGTGCGGCCAAAAAGCGCGGTGAGGCGCTGGACCATGTGCTGCTGTTCGGCCCACCTGGTTTGGGCAAGACGACGCTCTCGCACATCATTGCGGCAGAACTGGGTGTAAACCTGCGCCAGACCTCGGGCCCTGTATTGGAAAAGCCCAAGGATCTGGCGGCGCTGCTGACGAATCTCGAAGCCAATGATGTGTTGTTCATTGACGAGATTCACCGCCTTAGCCCTGTGGTGGAGGAAATCCTCTACCCCGCGCTCGAAGACTTTCAGATCGACATCATGATTGGCGAAGGGCCAGCCGCGCGCTCCATCAAGCTGGATCTACAGCCTTTCACGCTGGTGGGCGCCACCACACGTGCAGGCATGCTGACCAATCCGCTGCGCGACCGCTTTGGCATCGTGGCACGGTTGGAGTTCTACAACGCCGAGGAGCTGGCGCGCATCGTGACACGCAGCGCTGGCTTGCTCGGTGCACCCATCGACAAGGATGGTGCGCAGGAAATTGCCAACCGCTCACGGGGCACACCACGCATTGCCAACCGCCTGTTGCGCCGCGTACGCGACTATGCGGAAGTGAAGGGCGATGGCACGATCACGCAGGAGATGGCACAGCGTGCGCTGTCGATGCTGGATGTGGACCCGCGCGGCTTTGACGTGATGGACCGCAAGCTGCTGGAAGCCGTGGTGCACCGTTTTGACGGCGGCCCTGTCGGCGTGGACAACATTGCTGCCAGCATTGGCGAAGATGCTGGAACCATTGAGGATGTGATCGAGCCCTATCTGATTCAGCAGGGCTATTTGCAGCGCACGCCGCGCGGGCGTATTGCGACCAAGGCGGCTTATCAGCACTTGGGTCTGGTAGCGCCCCAAACCGCGGGTTCCCTGTTCAACGAATAAAGCACTTGTCTGGCGCAGCGTGCTGACAGCCTTGTGCCAAGCTGCGCCCTGCATCTGGGAGATGGGTTTTGAACGCCAACACACCAACCACTAATTCGCCTCCTCACCGCCGACGTTGGTGGCTCACTATCGGGGCAGCGCTTGTGCTGTTGGGCGCTGCATGGTGGGGCGTGCAAAACTGGCGTGGCCCACAGGTGCCGGCGGTACAGGTACAAGCCCAGCCACTGGTGCGTACGCTGCAGTTTTCCGCCCGCGTGGAAACGCGCTCGCAGGTGGGCGTGGGGAGCACCATCGTGGGCCGCGTCGAGAGTGTGGCCGTGCAGGAGGGCGAGATGGTGCAAGCGGGCCAATTGCTGGTGCAGCTAGAGCAAGCAGAACTGCAGGCCAGTGCACAGCAAGCGCAGGCGAGCCTTGCCCAAGCGCAGGCACAACTGGCCAATGTGCGCACCAACAGCCGCATTGGCAACCAAGCCCAGGTGGCGCAAGCACAGGCCAGCGTGACGCAAGCCCAATCGGATTGGGCGCGCAACCAGCAATTGGTGGAGCAAGGCTTTTTAAGCCAAGCCGCGCTGGATGAAAAACGCAAAGCGCTCGATGTTGCCAAGGCCCAATTGCAAGCCGCGCAAGCGCAGGCCGCGGCATCGGCCGACGGTGGTGCAGAACTGAAAGCAGCCCAAGCCCAAGTCCAACAAGCTCAGGCCGCTTTGGCGGCTGCACAGGCCAAATTGCAGCAAACGCGCATCGTTGCACCCAGCAGTGGCAAGGTGCTGCTGCGCGATGTAGAGCCGGGGCAGATTGTGCAAACCGGCACTGCTTTGCTGCAATTGGCGCTTGATGGGCCGACGCAAATCGTGGCGCAGGTGGATGAGCGCTTTTTGGATCAATTGCGCGAAGGCCAGACTGCGCAGGTCGTGGCTGATGCATTTCCTGACCAGCGCTTGGCCGCCAAGGTGATTTCGATTGCGCCCGGGGTGGATGCCCAGCGCGGCGCAGTGGAAGTCAAGCTGGCCTTGGATGACACACCGCCCACATTCTTGCGCGAAGACATGACGCTGTCGGTCAATGTGGAAACGGGCCGCAAAGCACAAGCTTTGGTGTTACCGCTGCAAGCCTTGCAAGGCGGTAAAGGTGGCGCACAAGCGCAGGTCTTGGTGCTTGATGGCGGCACGGCCACGGCCATGCCCGTGCAAGTGGGCTTGCGTACGCTAGAAGCTGCAGAAATCACCCAAGGCCTACAAGCTGGTGACACGGTGCTGCTGCCACCCACACAAGTAGGCCAGCGCGTGCGCGCACAGCTGAAAGGCCTGTGATGGCGCGGCGTGTGCCCTTGGGCTTCGAATGGAATGTGGCCCTGCGTTTTTTGCGCGAAGGCCGCATGCAGACCTTGCTCATCATTGCAGGCGTTGCAGCCGGTGTGGCAGTCATCACCTATATCGCCGCGCTGATTCAGGGCTTGCAAACCAATACGGTGGATAAGACCCTGGGCACGCAAGCGCACATCAGCTTGCGTGCGCCGGAAGATGTGGTCACGCCGATTCAGACAGAGGTGGCTGCGGGCATGGTGCTCAGCGAAACCCAACCAAAGGCGCAGCGCCTGCGCTCCGTGGCCAATTGGCAGCAGCTTTTGCCCGTGCTGGAAAAAGAGCCCGGTGTGACGG
>JAEYRT010000210.1 GCA_023435325.1 Pseudomonadota bacterium
ATGCAGCACGCCGCAGTGCGGGCCACCCGGAACGCGCCAACGACGTCAAGCTTTCGCGGGGCGGCATTCGTGAAATTGAATTTACCGTGCAGCTGCTGCAGGTCGTGCGCGGGGGGCAGTTCCCTGAGCTGCGCTGCCGCTCCACGCTGGAGGCGCTGCAGCGCCTGGCACGCGCCAATCTCATGCCGCAAGAAACGGCAGACCAACTGGCACAGGCCTATACCTTTTTGCGCAATGTGGAGCACCGGATCCAATACCTGGACGATCAGCAGACACATGTTCTGCCAACTCGTGACGAGGATCTGGCCTGGATCGCGCAGACCATGGGCTATGCAGAGACATCTGGCTTTCTCTCACAGCTTGATACCTACCGTGAACTGGTGGCCGAGGAGTTCGACATTCTGCTCGGAGGCCCCCAGGCAACGCCATGTGCCAATGGATTGTGCGGTGTGGGCCGCAATCCGCGCGCCGTTGTGCATGCCCCGGAACTGGAAACACTGATTGAGCTGTTGCCTGCGCAAATGGCTGCTCGCATCACCGAGTGGCGCGACAATCCCAAGGTACGTGGTTTGCGCGAAGAGGCCCGGGCACGACTGTTTCGTCTGGTGCAGCAAACAGCGCAGCAGGTGGAACAAGGTGCTTTGGAAGAAACGGCCGCACTGCGCTTTATCAACTGGCTTGAACCGCTGCTGCGTCGCGAAAGCTATCTGGCGCTCTTGCTAGAGCGCCCGTCCGTGCATGAACGCCTGCTGCACATGCTGGCTGCGGCCAAATGGCCTGCCCGCTATTTGCTGCAGCACCCGGGCGTGATTGATGAACTGGCCAGTGACCAGCTGTTCACCGAACGCTTCAACGCAGCGGACTTTGAACAGGAAATGGCCTTGCGGCTGGCGGCGCTGGAGAGCACGGGCGAAGACGATGACGAGAATCTGCTCAACCTGTTGCGACGGGCGCAGCATGCGGAAACTTTCCGCACCCTGGCTCGGGATGTGGAAGGCGCAATCACCGTCGAGCAAGTGGCGGACGACCTGAGCGCGCTGGCCGATAGTGTGCTGCGTGTGACAGCGCAGTGGTGCTGGAAGCGCCTCAAGCAGCGTCACCGGGAAGATCCACAGTTTGGCATCATCGGCTACGGCAAGCTGGGGGGCAAGGAGCTGGGATATGGCAGCGATCTGGATATCGTCTTCATCTTTGACGATGACGATGACAACGCCCCGGAAATCTATACAGCCTGGGTGCGCAAGCTCATCAACTGGCTGACGGTCAAGACCGGAGAGGGCGACCTCTATGAAATCGATACGGCCCTGCGACCCAATGGCAACTCCGGCTTGCTGGTGAGCAGCTTCAGGTCTTATGCCGACTATCAGCAGCAGCGGGGCAGCAACACAGCCTGGACATGGGAGCATCAGGCCATGACGCGGGCGCGCTTTGTGCTGGGCAGTGAAGGCTTGCGGCAGCGCTTTGACGCGGTCCGCCATGCGGTCATCAGCGCGGAGCGTGACGTGCAGCGCCTCAAAGAAGAGATCGTGGGCATGCGTGAGCGGGTACGTCAGGCCCACCCGGTGCGTGGTGAATACTTTGATGTCAAGCACAGCCACGGAGGCATGGTGGATGCCGAGTTCGCTGTGCAGTATCTGGTGCTGTCGCAATCCCTGCATCACCCCGAATTGATGGGCAATGTCGGCAATATTGCCCTGCTGCAGCGTGCAGAGGCTGCGGGACTGCTTCCGGCAGGTGTGGGGCAGGCGGCAGCATCTGCCTATCGGGAGCTGCGGCGCATTCAGCACAAATCACGCCTGGATGAAAGCAACGGATTGATCCATGCAGGCAGCACGGCGGTCGCGCACCGCGAGGCCATTCTGAACCTCTGGAAAACGGTGTTCTCCCAATGACCTGGCGGTGCACGGCATTTCGCGGCGTCTGAAAACCGTGCGTCTGCTGTGTTGCTTGCATCCAAGGGTTGTCAGTCCAGTCGCACACAAAGAAGTGCGGGTTCGCCTACCGCTGCGAAATGTGTGAGCCCTATGATGGACTGAAGCAGGCGCCCCGGGTGCTCAAAATTGTTTGGAACTATTCCAGATAAAGGCACTCAGAAGGCCTTGTAAGGGTGTTGATACCGACCAGTTTCAGTGTTGCGAAGCCTGGCCACTTTGGTGGTGTTGTCCGTCTTGGAGTGCATCTCCTCCCTCCCTCTCTTAATTCACTTCAGGACGCTTCGCAACCTTTTTCTTCCCCCAAGGGCACCATCTGGTGCCCTTGTTTTTTTGAGTGCCTCCCGGGGCTGTGGCTTCTGCGCACTGCGCTGATAAGCCGGCGCACCTACAATCGCAGGTCATGAGCCTGTCTTCCATCTCCGCACTTTCCCCGCTGGACGGCCGTTACGCCTCCAAGCTGTCCGCCCTTCGCCCCATCATGAGCGAGCAAGGCTATATGCACCGCCGCGTCCAAGTGGAAATCACTTGGTTTATTGCGCTGTCGGATGCTGGTTTCGCTGAATTTCCGCCGCTTTCCGAAGGTGCGCGCACTTACTTGCATGGCTTGGTGAGCAACTTCTCCGAAGAAGATGCCGCAGCGATCAAGGAGATCGAGAAGACCACCAACCACGACGTCAAGGCCGTGGAGTACTGGATCAAGGCCAAGTTCGACGGTCGCCCCGAACTGCAAAAAGCCGCTGAATTCGTGCACTTCGCCTGCACCAGCGAAGACATCAACAACACCAGCCACGCCCTGCAAATCCGCGTGGGCCGCGACATGGTGGTGCTGCCTGCGCTGGACCGCATCACGCTGAAGCTGCGCGAAATGGCGCACCAGTTTGCCGATGTGCCCATGCTCAGCCGCACGCACGGCCAGACCGCTTCTCCGACCACCGTGGGCAAGGAAATCGCCAACGTGCTGGTGCGCTTGCAAAAGGCGGCAGAGAACATCGCCAACGTCAAGGTGCTGGGCAAGATGAACGGCGCGGTCGGCAACTACAACGCCCACCTGTCGGCCTGGCCTGAGTTCGACTGGGAAGCCTTCAGCAAGAACGTGATCGAGTCGCCCGAGCCCAAGGGCCTGGGCTTGACGTTCCAGCCTTACTCGATCCAGATCGAGCCGCACGACTACATGGCCGAGTTCTTCGACGCCGTGGCCCGTGCCAACACCATCCTGATCGACTTCTCGCGCGACGTGTGGGGTTATGTATCGCTGGGTTACTTCAAGCAAAAGCTCAAGGCTGGCGAGATCGGTTCGTCCACCATGCCCCACAAGGTCAACCCCATCGACTTTGAGAATGCCGAAGGCAACCTGGGTCTGGCCAACGCGCTGCTCAAGCACCTGTCCGAAAAGCTGCCGATCAGCCGCTGGCAGCGTGACCTGACGGACTCCACTGTGCTGCGCAATATTGGTGTGGCGCTGGGTTACGCCACACTGGCCTACACCTCGCTGATGACGGGTCTGAACAAGCTGGAGCTGAATGAAGAGCGCCTGCAAGAAGATCTGGACAACGCCTGGGAAGTGCTGGCCGAGCCTATCCAGACCGTGATGCGCCGCTATGGTGTGGCGGGTGCCTACGAAAAGCTCAAGGAAGTGACCCGCGGCAAGACCGTGCAGGCAGCCGATCTGCACAACCTGATCAATGGCCTGGAAATTCCCCAGGCCGACAAGGACCGTCTGCTGGCCATGACCCCTGCGTCCTACATTGGCAAGGCCGCAGAATTGGCCCGTCGCGTGTAATTGGGTGCGAGCAGAAAAACATAGCTGTTAACGCTTGCTACACAAGCGTTTCAAATATAAAGAGCTGTCAAATCCTTGCCTGGCAAGCGTTGGCAGCTCTTCTTTTGTTTAAAGGATTGCCGTCATGGCTCTCAAATCCACGGTCTACAAGGCCAATCTGTCGATTGCCGACATTGACCACAACTACTATGCAGACCACAACCTGACGCTCGCCCGCCACCCCAGCGAGACCGATGAGCGCATGATGGTGCGTTTGGTTGCGCTGGCGCTCAATGCCTGGCAGTTGCAGGAACTGTGCAACGGCGATGGCACGCTGAGCTTTGGCGTGGGCTTGTGTGACCCGGACGATCCGGACGTGCACATCACCGACTTCACCGGCCAGAAGCGCCTGTGGATTGAAGTCGGCCAGCCCGATGAAAAACCCATCACCAAGGCCTGCAACAAGTCTGACCACGTGATCGTTTATCCCTTCAACCACGCTGCCAATGTTTGGTGGAAGGGGCTGGAAGGCAAGGTCAACCGCCAGGACAAGTTGGAAGTGCAGTACATCGATTCCGAAGTTGCCCAGCAACTGGGCAGTCTGGCAGAGCGCAGCATGCAGCTGCAGGCCACGATTCAGGAAGGGCAGCTGACGCTGTCGAGCAACCTGGGCACGGTGTTTGTCGAGCCCGAGCGCTGGAAATAACACCCTCCAGCAGTGCGCCGCCTACAATGCGGGCCAGTTTTTCACACTTCTATAAGACTTGAAGGCTGACGCCATGAACATCCTCCGCTTCTCCGACCTGTGTGCCCAGGGCAAAGTCCAAGGCCAGCGCGTTTTCATTCGCGCGGACCTGAATGTGCCATTGAACGACGCTGGCGCCATCACCGAAGACACCCGCGTGCGCGCTTCCGTGCCCGCGATTGAAATGGCCCTGAAGGCCGGTGCAGCCGTCATGGTGACTAGCCACCTGGGCCGTCCCACGGAAGGTGAATTCAAGCCTGCCGACTCGCTGGCCCCTGTGGCCCAGCGCCTGGGTGAGCTGCTGGGCCGTGAAGTGCCGCTGGTCGCCAACTGGGTGGACGGTGTGGAAGTGCAACCCGGTCAGGTTGTCTTGCTGGAAAACTGCCGCGTGAACGTGGGCGAGAAGAAGAACAAGGAAGAGCTGGCCAAGAAGCTGGCAGCCCTGTGCGACATCTTTGTGCACGATGCGTTTGGCACCGCCCACCGCGCCGAAGGCACGACCTACGGTATCGCCCAGTTTGCGCCCATCGCCTGTGCAGGCCCCTTGCTATCGGCCGAAATTGACGCGCTGAACAAGGCGCTGGCTGCACCTGCGCGCCCCTTGGCGGCCATCGTCGCGGGCTCCAAAGTGTCGACCAAGCTGACCATCCTGCAATCGCTGGCCAAGAACGTGGACCAGCTGATCGTGGGCGGCGGCATTGCCAACACCTTCATGCTGGCTGCGGGCCTGAAGATCGGTAAGTCTTTGGCTGAACCTGATCTGGTCGGCGAAGCCAAGGCCGTGATC
>JAEYRT010000114.1 GCA_023435325.1 Pseudomonadota bacterium
AGACATCGTTGCAGACATGCGTGCCGGACGCATGGTCATTTTGGTCGACGAAGAAGACCGTGAAAACGAAGGGGACCTGGTGCTAGCGTCCGACCATGTGACGCCTGAAGCCATCAACTTCATGGCCAAGTACGGACGCGGCCTCATCTGCCTGACGCTGACACGCGAACGCTGCGAATACCTCAAGCTGCCCCCTATGGCGGCCCGCAATGGCACGGTCTACAGCACGGCCTTTACCGTTTCCATCGAAGCGGCCGAAGGTGTGACCACTGGCATTTCCGCCGCCGACCGCGCCCACACCATCCAGACAGCCGTAGCCAAAGACGCCCAACCCTCCGATCTGGTGCAACAGGGTCACGAGTTCCCGCTGCAGGCAGTGGATGGCGGTGTGCTGATTCGCGCGGGCCACACCGAAGCGGGTTGCGATCTGGCCGCCATGGCCGGCTGCAGCCCTTCGGCGGTGATCTGCGAGATCATGAAGGACGACGGCACCATGGCCCGCCTGCCCGACCTGCAGCTGTTTGCTGCAGAGCATGGCCTGAAGATCGGCACCATTGCCGATCTGATCCAATACCGCAGCCGCACCGAGTCGCTGCTGCAAAAAGTGGGTACACGCCAACTGCAGACCGCATGGGGCGAGTTCACGGCCCATTTGTTCCAGGACAAGCCCAGCCAGTCGGTGCACATGGCCCTGGTCAAAGGCAGCTGGAAGCCCGAAGACGATGTGGCCGTGCGCGTGCACGAACCACTGTCGGTGCTGGATGCGCTGGAAATGGACCGTTCCATGCACTCCTGGGGCCTGGACACCAGCCTGGCCTATTTGAGCGACAAGGGCCAGGGCGTGGCCGTGCTGCTGAACTGTGGCGAGAGTGCAGACCAACTGCTGGCGCAGTTTGAAGGCCGCGCACGTTCGGCCCAGGCCCCCGAGCGCGGACGCATGGACCTGCG
This sequence comes from Pseudomonadota bacterium, assembly GCA_023435325.1. Classification (GTDB taxonomy): domain Bacteria; phylum Pseudomonadota; class Gammaproteobacteria; order Burkholderiales; family Burkholderiaceae_C; genus Comamonas. The sequence goes on from JAEYRT010000114.1 coordinate 949, forward strand.
CACCTACGGCATCGGCGCCCAGATTCTGCGCGAGTGCGGAGTGCACAAGATGCAACTGCTGGGTCAACCCCGCCGCATGCCCAGCATGGCGGGTTACGGCCTGGAAATCACCGGCTATATCACCAAGGAATAAAGAGACATGCTGCACGCAGAAAAAGGAACGGCCCCACAACTCAGCGGACAAGGGCTGCGCATTGGCATTGTCCAGGCCCGCTGGAATGAGGGCATCACCAATGCCCTGGCCGAGGCCTGCCACCAGGAACTGCTGAATCTGGGAGTGTCCACCGACGCCATCGATCATGTTCTGGTTCCCGGCGCACTCGAAGTGCCTGTGGCCCTACAAGCCATGGCCGAGCGTGGCGGCTACGATGCCCTGATCGCGCTGGGTTGCATCATTCGTGGAGAAACCTATCACTTTGAACTGGTGGCCAATGAATCGGGCGCGGGCGTGACCCGCGTGGGTCTGGACTACAGACTGCCGATTGCCAATGCCATCATTACGACTGAAAACCTGGAGCAAGCGATTGCCCGCCAGACCGAAAAAGGTCTGGACGCCGCGCGCGTGGTCATCGAAATGGCCACGCTGCTCCGAAACCTGAAATAACCATGAGCGACGAACAATCTATCCCGGCTGGCAACAGCCGCCCTCCCCGCCAAAAGCGTACGGGCCTGACCAGCACCGGCGTGCGTAAGGCTGCTTCCAAATCGGCACGCACCCGTTCGCGTGAATTTGCGCTGCAGGCGCTCTACCAGCACTTGGTGGGCAAGAACAGCGCCACGTCCATCGACATGTTCACGCGTGACCTGGCTGGCTTTCACAAATGCGATGCAGCGCACTATGACGCGCTGCTGCACGGCTGCATCCAGCTTGAAGACGATCTGAATGCGCTGATCACGCCCAAGCTGGACCGCAAGCTCGAAGAGCTCTCGCCCATCGAACACGCCTGCATGTGGATTGGTGCCTACGAATTGATGCACTGCATGGACGTGCCATGGCGCGTGGTCCTCAACGAAGTGATCGAGCTGGCCAAGGAATTCGGTGGCACTGACGGCCACAAGTACGTCAATGGCGTGCTCAATGCTCTGGCACCTGCGCTGCGCACGGCCGAAGTGCAAGCCGACAAGGCTGGCAAAACGGTCTGAGGTTGGCCTAAGATTGCTTTCTTGCAAAAGGCAGCGTGCCGGTGGCCGCTGCCTTTTTTCATAGTCCATTGCTGTGTTGTTTGATAGCGCATTGCGCTTTGCCTGCCCATGAAGTTTTCTACGCGCGCCGAAAAGATTGAGCCTTTTTATGTGATGGAAGTGGCCAAAGCGGCCCAGCAACTGGCCAGGGAGGTGGCCCAAGGCCCTGAGCCCATGATCTTTCTGAACATTGGCGAGCCTGACTACACCGCTCCTGCCTCAGTGCAGGCGGCCGCCAATGCCTGTATTGCCGATGGCATCACGCAATACACGAATGCCCTGGGGCTGGAGCCTTTGCGCGAAGCCATCAGCGCCTGGTACCAAAGCCGCTTCAACGTGGATGTGCCTGCCCGGCGCATCGTCATCACTGCAGGTGCATCGGCTGCGCTGCAACTGGCTTGCCTGGCACTGATCGAAGCGGGCGACGAAATCCTGATGCCCGACCCCAGCTATCCTTGCAACCGCCACTTTGTGAGCGCAGCCGAAGGTGTGGCCAAACTCATCCCCACTGGTGCTGCCGAGCGCTACCAGCTCAGCGCCGAACAAGTGGCGGCGCACTGGGGCGAAAAAACCCGCGGCGTGTTGCTCGCCTCGCCTTCGAATCCGACCGGCACCTCCATCGACCCAGCAGAGCTGCGCCGCATCCATGAGGTGGTGCAGTCCAAAGGCGGCATCACCATCGTCGATGAAATCTATCTGGGCCTGTCCTACGAAGCCGCCTTTGGTCACAGCGCCCTGGCGATCAGCGACGACATCATCTCCATCAACAGCTTCAGCAAATACTTCAACATGACCGGCTGGCGCCTGGGCTGGATGGTAGTGCCCGATGCCATGGTGCCCGTGGTCGAGCGCATGGCACAAAACCTGTTCATCTGCGCCTCCACCATCTCGCAACACGCCGCCCTGGCCTGCTTCGCGCCCGAGAGCATTGCGATTTTTGAAGCACGCCGCGCTGAATTCAAGGCACGCCGCGACTATTTTCTGCCGGCATTGAAGGAGTTGGGCTTTGGCATTGACGTCATGCCCGACGGCGCGTTCTACGCCTGGGCGGATTGCACGCCGCTGTGCGAGCAGCTCGGTGTCAAGGACAGCTGGGAGTTTGCCTACGCCCTGATGGAGAAAGCCCACCTGGCCATCACACCCGGTCGCGACTTTGGCACTGCCGACACCGCACGCTATGTGCGTTTTTCGACTGCCAATTCCATGGAGCAGCTGCAGGAAGCCATACGCCGCATGCAAAAGCTTTTCAAGCGGGGGGAACTTTGATGGCTTTCACCTTTCCCATTCGCGTGTACTGGGAAGACACCGATGCCGGCGGCATCGTCTTCTACGCCAACTACCTCAAGTTCTTTGAGCGCGCACGCACCGAATGGCTGCGCAACCTGGGCGTGGAGCAGCAAAAACTGCGCGACGAAGTCGGTGGTATGTTTGTGGTCACCCGGGCCGAAATCAACTACCTCAAACCTGCGCGTCTGGATGACATGATCGAAGTGACAGCCGTGCTGGAATCAGCGGGCCGCGCCTCCATCACGATTGCACAGCAGGCTTTTTTGAAGTCCGTGTCATCCGATCAGGCGCCGCAACTGTTATGTGAAGGCAGCATACGCATCGGCTGGGTCGATGGCCACACCATGCGCCCTGCCCGTATTCCGAACACCATTGTGGAAAAACTCTCATGAACGCACCCCAAGACATGTCCATCCTCAGCCTCATCATGCAGGCCAGCTGGGTGGTCCAACTGGTGATGTTGATTTTGGTGGCGGCCTCCGTGGCCAGCTGGGCCACCATCTTTCGCAAAGCGCAGGCTCTCAAGCAGATGCGCAGCCTGAACGAGGCGTTCGAGCAGGACTTCTGGTCCGGCCAGAGCCTCAACGACCTCTACAACAGTGCCACGCAGAATGCCAAGTACGGCGGCTCCATGGAGCGCATCTTTGCCAGCGGCATGCGCGAATACAAAAAGCTGCGCGAACGCCGTATCACGGATAGCGGCACCCTCATGGACGGCACGCGCCGAGCCATGCGTGCCAGCTTTCAGCGTGAGATGGACGAGATCGAATCCGGCCTGTCCTTCCTGGGGACTGTGGGTTCCATCACACCCTACATCGGTTTGTTTGGCACCGTCTGGGGCGTGATGCACGCTTTCACCGGCTTTGCCAACATGGAGCAAATCACCCTGGCCACCGTGGCACCCGGTATTGCCGAAGCGCTGGTGGCCACCGCCATGGGCCTGTTTGCCGCCATCCCTGCCGTGGCCGCCTACAACCGTTACGCCAACACCATTGACCGCCTTGCCAGCAGCCAGGAAACCTTCATGGAAGAGTTCACCAACATCCTGCAGCGCAACGTCAGCGGCCCCACGGCCAGCAGCACGGCTTCCGGTCATTGAGCGAGGAAAAATGCCATGCCCGCAGTGAGTTCCCGAGGACGCGGCCGCCGCACCGTCAACGAAATCAACATGGTGCCCTTCATCGACGTGATGCTGGTGCTGCTCATCATCTTCATGGTGACAGCGCCCATGCTCACGCCAGGCAACATTGATGTGCCCACGGCGGGCAAATCTTCCAAGCCTGCAGCCAAGAACATTGCCTATGTCTTGCTGGACAAGGACGGCAGCCACATCTTCAAGACCCAGAACTCCGAGCAACAGATCACGCTGGAAGAGTTGCAGGCCGTGGCCGTCTCCTGGAAGAGCAGCAACCCCGAACACACCGCCGTGCAGATCCTGGCCGACAAGAACCTGCCCTATGAATCCGTGGTGCAGGCCATGGCGCAATTGCAGGCTGCCGACGTGCGCGTGGCACTGGGCGTGAAGTCAGGCGCCAAATAAGCTGCCCTTCTTTTGTTATTGATTGTTTGCAAAGCCTTGTACCCGTTCCATGTCTTCACGTCTTGATCACGATCCGTTTGCCCCGCCTCACCAGTCCAAGCGACTGCGCAACTGGGTGCTGGCATTGCTGGCGCATGCCGTGCTGGTGGGTGCACTCGTCTGGAAAGTGAATCCACCGGAGAGCGTGGAACAGGCCGCTGTCGAGGCCGAGCTATGGTCCGACACCTTTGTGCAGGCTGCACCACGTGCGCCCGTGGCACCGCCGCCGCCTCCGGCGCCGGCTCCCGAGCCAGAACCTGAACCCGAGCCTGACCCGGAACCTGTTCCTCCACCACCGCCACCGCCACCGCCTCCACCGCCAG
>JAEYRT010000016.1 GCA_023435325.1 Pseudomonadota bacterium
AAGACCATAGAGATCGGCCGCCAGATCAAAGTAGTCGCCCATGCGCAGTTCGGTGTCATCACTGGCGTGGTAGATGCGCTGCGGCTGGCCCCGCCACAACGCCGCAATGGTGATGTTCGCCAGATCATCGGCGTGGATGTGGTTGGTGAACACATCGTCAGTCTGCTGCAGGACGGGCAGGCCTTTGAGCAAGCGCGTGCGCGGCGTGCCGCCTTCCCGGTCGGGGGCATAGATACCGGGAATTCGCAGCACCTGCACCCGCACGCCGCTGCGCCTGCCAAAGCGCAGCACGCGCTGCTCGGCATCGGCACGGCGGCGCGCACGATCGGTTTGCGGCTGCACTGCCTGCGTTTCGTCCAGCCATGCGCCCTGGCAATCGCCATACACGCCGGTGGTCGAACCGTAAACCAGGCTGCGTGGCAAGCGTCCCCGGCCCAGCGCCCGCAGCAAATGGGCGGTGCGGCTGTCCTGTGTCCCCAGGCCTGGAGGCGGCGCCATGTGCACCACATGCTGCGCCAGACCGCGCAGGCGACGCAGGCTGCGTGCCTCGTCAAGGTTGCCGATCAGCGGCGTGATGCCCTGGGCCCGAAAGCTCGCCACCTTGTCGGGCGACGAGGTCAGCGCCATCACGCGAGGCCCGCGCGCATGCACGGTGCCCGCATGGCGCTGCAACTGTCCGGCAATGCGCTGGCCGACATCACCACAACCGATGATGAGGACTCGTGGACGTCGAAAACGCGCTGGCAAAGCGCGATGTGGGAATTGGTTTACAGGCAAAATCGGGCATCTCCATTGAGAGCCGCTCACCCATGCCAGCGAATCTTCGCTTGTCGATTGAAACGAGGTGCCAGGCCACAGGCAGTGCAGGCGCACGGCGTGGCGCTAGACACCTTCGGCAAAGCAGCGACGTATCAAGTCTGGTGTGAGCGGGTCTGAAATTGTTGTGCACCGGGCCGCCGCAAGCGGCCCATTGCCTTTGTGGCGTGGTGCGAGACCGAAAACCCCAAGGATAGCTAGAAGATGACCGCCTCCGCCTTCCAAATCACCGTTCAGCCCAGTGGCCGTGCATTTGCTGCTTCGGACAGCGACACCATTTTGGCCGCCGCCATCAGCGCCGGCGTGGGTCTGCCCTATGGCTGCAAGGACGGTGCCTGTGGCTCCTGCAAATGCAAAAAGCTCAGCGGTGAAGTCACGCACGAGAGTTATTCCGACAAGGCCCTGACCCCTCAGGAGCTGGCCGATGGCTATGTACTGACCTGCCGCGCCACGGCGCGCACCGATGTGGTGCTGGAATCGCGCCAGGTGACGGACGTCAACTCCTTTCCCGTCAAGAAAATCCCCGTGCGCGTGGCCGCGCTGGAGAAGCTCTCGCCCGACGTCATGCGCGTGCAGCTGCAATTGCCTGCGAAGAACGTGTTTCAGTACTTCGCTGGTCAGTACATCGAGTTCATCTTGCGCGACGGCTCGCGCCGCGCCTACTCCATCGCGACACCTCCGCATGTGCAGACCACCACGCCCGGTATCGAGCTGCACATCCGCCACATGCCTGGCGGCGTGTTTACCGATCAGGTCTTCAGCACACTGAAGGAAAAAGACATTCTGCGTGCCGAAGGCCCATTCGGCAGCTTCTTCCTGCGTGAAGATTCGGACAAGCCCATGGTGTTCCTGGCATCCGGTACCGGCTTTGCACCGATCAAAGGCCTGCTGACCCATATGCAACACAAGGGCATCACGCGCCCCGTGAGCGTGTACTGGGGTGGCCGCCGCCCCCAGGACTTGTATCAGGATGCCTGGCTCAAGGAACTGGCAGCCGCCATGCCCAGCGTGACTTATGTGCCTGTCGTGTCTGACGCCTTGCCTGAAGACAGTTGGACAGGTCGCACCGGATACGTGCACCAGGCCGTGCTTGACGACTTTGCCGACCTGTCGGGCCACGAAGTCTATGCCTGCGGTGCGCCCATCGTGGTGGACTCTGCCCGCACCAGCTACATCAGCCAACGTGGCTTGCCTGAAGAAGCTTTCTTTGCTGACAGCTTTACCAGCGCAGCCGACAAATAAGCGCTCCCGACTGGTTTCCAGGCCGCTGTTGCGGCCTTTTTTACGTCTGCTTGTTTGGGCCTGTCTGAATAGGAAAGACGTGCAATAGCGGCACCGTCGAAGTAACATTTTCTTTCAATCACCCCGGAGAGCACATCAGTATTCCCTGCACCAGGGCGCACAAAAAGTGTGCATCCAGCACACATCTCACTAAAAAATTTGATTGAATTTGAAGTTTCGCGCAGAAAAACGCCAAAACTTTTCTATATCACACCTGTTCGCGCACGAATCCTGCACAATGTCTGACATGAATCGTCGAAACATCCTGCTGTCCTCCATGGCGCTTGCTGCAGCCATGGCCTCTCCCCTGGCTCAAGCTGAGCAGCCTATCCGTTTGATCGTGCCTTACGCGCCGGGTGGTCCTCTGGATGTCACCTCGCGCGTGCTCGCCGAACGTGTGCGCGACACGCTGGGCACCGTGATTGTCGAGAACAAACCCGGCGCGGGTGGCAACATCGGCGTGGACACCATTGCCAAGTCTGCACCCGATGGCAAGACCATCGGTCTGGCCGCCGTGGCCACGCACGCCATCAACCCCTGGCTCTACAAAAAGCTGCCTTTTGATGCCGCCAAGGACTTTGCCGGCGTAACGCAGATGGTCAGCGTTCCCAACGTCCTGGTGATGAATGCCACCAAGGCCAAGGAAATGAAGATCAACTCGGTGGCAGACCTGGTTGCCTACGCCAAGGCCAACCCTGGCAAGCTCAGTTTTGGCAGCGGCGGCAATGGCAGTGCCGGCCACCTGGCTGGCGAGATGCTCAAGCAAGGCCTGGATTTCAACGCGATCCACATTCCTTACCGTGGCGCCAGCCCTGCACAGCTGGCTTTGCTGGCCGGCGAAGTGGATTTCAACATCGACAACCTGGCGGCTGCCTCGGCCAACATCCAAAGCGGCAAGCTCAAGGCACTGGCTGTGACCACGGCCAATGAAAGCAAACTGCTGCCTGGCGTCCCCCCCCTGTCCAACACCCTCAAGGGTTTTGCGATTGATACATGGTGGGGCCTCGTGGCTCCAGCGGGCACACCTGCAGACGTGCTGGACAAGCTGAACCAGGCGTTCACCGCTGCCCTGCAAGACCCCGAGACACAAAAGCGTTTTGCCACGCTGATGACCGAGCCCGCGCCCACGACCGGTGCCGCCTTTGATGCCTTCATGGCCGCAGAACGCGCCAAGTACGAGCCCGTGGTCAAGTCTTCGGGCGCCAGCGTGGACTGATGGCCCTTGCCCACTGGGCACGCTACTTTCAGGCACCTGCGGGTGCCTTTTTTACGCCCAAGCACAAAACCATTTTTACTTCAAGCACTCATCTCAAACCCCAGCGCCATCATTACCAGTACTTACCCTCATCGCTGAAGGCACACAGCAGCTGCGCTACAAAGTCCTCTGACCGACAAACTGCGCTTGACGCAGTCCTGTGATTCGTGATTGCCTCGGGAGGAGACCCCCATGCCCAAATCTCGCTGCAGCTATCAACTGCATATCCAACTGTGCGACATCAAGCCAGCCATCTGGCGCCGCGTGATCGTTGCCGACGCAATTACCTTGGCTCAGCTGCACCGCACCATCCAGGCCGTCATGGGCTGGGAGAACCGCCATCGTTACGCCTTTGACATTGCGGGACAGCGTTACGGCACACCGGATGCTGACTGGCCGGAAGATCCGACGATGGACGCACGCCGCTACAGCCTGGGACAGCTGTTGCAAGGCGAGCCCCTGCCCATTCGCTACACCTACGATTTTGGAGATGCTTGGCTGCATCGCGTCAAAATCGAAGCAGTGACGCCGCTGGGCAGCCCACAAGTACTGGAAAGCCTGCCGTTGTGCATGGGCGGTCGCAATGCCTGTCCACCGGAAGACTGCGGCGGCGCGCCCGGTTTTGCCGATCTGGTGCAGGCGCTTGAAGACCCAAGCCATCCCCAGCACCAGGAGATCACCGCCCTGTACCAAGGTGCCTACCAGCCCAAACAATTTGACCTGGCCACGGCCCAGGCACGCATTGCTGCGCTGAAACTGCCTCGTGCCACGCCCCCGGCAGCTTCCAGCGTGCACAAAGAAACCACGCTGGTCTAACAGCTTTATAAAAAAGTGAGCTGTTTACGCTTGCTGGAACTCAGTTTCGAAATGTTTTCTTTTTGAAACTGTTATCTATCAAGCGCTGGCAGCTCTTTTTTCAAGAGTAATAGCAGGTGTTACGGCCGTTCACGCGGTAGAAATATTGATCCGCGTCATGAACGAATACAAAAAGCTGGATTTTGTACAAACCAGCACAGAGTTTTCAAAAAATTCTGAAATTGCAGTATCACAATGGCAGCAACTGGACAGTTAGATCAGTTCTAAAACTGGACTGCCGAGCACCTCTCACTTCACACACTGATGATTAGAAGGATTTGCGCTATGAAAAAGACTTTGATGACGCTCGCCCTGTTCGCTGCTGGTGGCATCGCCGCCCCTGCAATGGCTGCAGACTGCGCGGTGACCGTGGAAGGCAATGACCAAATGCAATTCAATGTGAAGAACATTGAAGTGCCCAAGTCCTGCAAGAACTACACCGTGACCCTGAAGCACGTGGGCAAGATGCCCAAGTCCTCCATGGGCCACAACATCGTGCTGACCACCGCTGCTGATGCCACCGCTGCTGCTGCCGATGGCATGAAGGCTGGTGCAGCCAACGATTACGTCAAGGCCGGCGACACCCGCGTGATTGCCCACTCCAAGGTGATTGGCGGCGGCGAAACCACCGACATGGTGATCGATGTTTCCAAGCTCAAGGCCGGCACCGACTACACCTACTTCTGCTCCTTCCCAGGCCACTCCTTCATCATGAAGGGCGCACTAAAGCTGGGCTCCTGATCCCCGGTCTGACTGCCGCACCAAGTGTGGCTTCTCCATCAAGCCTCGTGCCCTGCGGCACGGGGCTTTTTGCATGGTGCATGAGAAACAGTGAAACACCTGTGACCTGCGCATGTGCAATGTCCCTGGGCACGACCGCTAGCATCCGGCAGTCATTGAAAAAACACGTGAGCAGGAAACCCATGAATACCAAGCGTCTGACCGATCACCCCGAAGAAGCCGCGGTACGTGTGCCGCTGGAGCTGTACATGCGCGGCCATGCCGAAGACAGCGCCGAGCACATGCGCGCCGCTTTTTTGCCCACTGCCCGTCTGGAAAGTGTGCGCGAAGGGCCGCTGACGTCCTGGGACCTGGACTTTTACTGCCAGCGCTTCAAAAACCAGCCTGCACCCGACGAATCCACACGCCGCCGCAGCATTGACTGGCTGGACATCACCGGAACAGCGGCCATGGCCAAGGTCACGCTGGTACATGGCAACGTCACATTCACCGACTACTTTGTGCTGCTCAAGACCGAACAGGGCTGGAAGATTGCGAACAAGGCCTTCCACGCACAGGCCCAGTAATCAGGCTAACGGCAGGCGTGCTTGCAAGCGCATTCGCGCCAAACCAATGTTTCCGCTGTGTCGGCCTCTTGCCTCTTGCCTCTTGCCTCTTGCGCAATGTCTTTGCAGCATTTGCCTGAAAACCTTGGACACACAGCGCACAATGCACTTTTTTTCATAGCAAAAAGTGCATTCATGAACCCACAAAGCTTTGCAATTGCGTTTTTCACCATCGGCGAACTGGAAGGCCTGAGC
>JAEYRT010000041.1 GCA_023435325.1 Pseudomonadota bacterium
AATCACGCCAATCGAGATCGTCGAGCGCCTGCCCAACCTGGCCAATGGCGACGTCATCACCAAGACCCGTACCGTGAACCTGGACGAAGGCCCACGCCCAGACACCACGCTGGAAGCGCTGGGCAAACTCAAACCCGTGTTTGCGGCACGTGGCTCGGTCACGGCGGGCAACTCTTCGCAAACCAGCGATGGTGCTGGCGCCTTGATTCTGGCCAGTGAAAAGGCCGTCAAGCAGTTTGGCCTGACCCCGCTGGCGCGCTTTGTGAGCTTTGCCGCGCGTGGCGTGCCACCCGAGATCATGGGCATCGGCCCTATCGAGGCGATTCCTGCTGCGCTGCGCTATGCCGGTATCAACTCGCAGGACATCGACTGGTACGAGCTCAACGAAGCCTTTGCCGCCCAGTCGCTGGCGGTGATGAACACGTTGGGCCTGGACCCTGCCAAGGTCAACCCCATGGGCGGCGCGATTGCGCTGGGTCACCCACTGGGCGCAACCGGTGCGATCCGTGCGGCCACCGTCGTGCATGCCCTGCGCCGCCACAACCTCAAGTACGGCATGGTGACCATGTGCGTGGGTACAGGCCAGGGCGCAGCCGGTATCTTCGAGCGCGTATAAGCCATGGCTGATGCAGACGCGGGCCGCGTGGTCGAGGTGCGCTGGCAAGCGTCAGCACTGGATGTTGCCGGGGCTGCGGGGCCACTGGCTCTGCGGCACTGCCAGCCTGTGGATGAAGGTGTTGCTGCGCAGGTGGTGATTGCGGCTGCCATTGGCGTGCCGCAACGCTTCTATACGGCATTTGCCCAGTGGCTGGCGGCCCATGGTTATGCCGTCACCACCTTCGACTACCGTGGTCATGCAGAGTCCCTGCACGGGCCGCTGCGCAAAGCCAGCGCCAATTTGCTGGACTGGGCTGCAGATTGCGCTGCGGTTGCCACCCACATGCGCAAACAAGCACCAGGCTTGCCGCTGTATTGGATCGGTCACAGCGTGGGCGCTCAGCTACCGGGCATTCAGGGCCGTGGCATGCCGATTGACGGCCTCTTGTCCGTGGCCAGTGGCAGCGGGTACTGGCGCGACAACGCGCCACCCACGCGGCGCAAGGTGTTGCTGTGGTGGCATGTCATAGCCCCGGTTCTCACCGGGCTGTGTGGCTGCATGCCGGGCAAAAAGTGGGGGCTGGTGGGCGACTTGCCCGCCGGCGTGGTCTGGCAGTGGCGCAAATGGTGCATGCACCCCAATTACGGCATCGGCGTGGAAGGTGACGCACTGCGCCGGGCCTATGCTTCGGCGCGTTATCCGCTGCATGCGTTCTCGGTTGAGGACGACGAGATGATGTCCTGGCGCTCCACCGCCTCGCTGGTGAGCTGGTATCGCAACTGCCCGCAGACAGTGGAGCGTCTGCGCATGCTGGATGTGCCCCAGCGGCGCATCGGGCATTTCGGCTTTTTCCGCTCCGAGATGGAGCCCTCTCTGTGGCCGCGTGCGCTGGCCGTGCTCCAGCGCTGGCAGCAGGAACAGGAAGGACTGCCACAGGAGACACCTAGGGGTCAGCCATCTGCAGCCAAGCCGTCTACATTCACTAAGATGGAACGTAGGGCCGAGGCTGCAGCAATCCGCAAGCAGTCCGGGCAAGGTGAGCTTTTCTCGGAGACTTCATAACATGAGCGATCCACAAGATGCGCGTCCTGCTGGCGCTGCAAGTGTGCACCCCCTTGATGCGGCTGTGCGCATGGTGCCCCAGCATGATGGCAGCATGCAGACCCAGGCTGCACCAGCCTACTGGAACATGGTGGGGCCGTATGGTGGTATTACAGCTGCACAGATGTTGCAGGCCGTGTTGCAGCACCCGGATGTGCTGGGCGACCCGCTGTCGCTGACCGTGAATTACGCAGGGCCTGTCGAGGCCGGCGATATCCGCATCGAAGCGGTGCCGATACGTACCAACCGCTCCAGCCAGCACTGGACCGTGACCATGGGCCAGCGCAATGCCGAAGGTACCTTTACGGTCTGCACGACGGCAACCGTCATGACCGGGCTGCGGCGCGAGACGTTCAGCATCGATGATGCAGATCTGCCTGCCATGCCCGATCCGCAAAGTTGTGAACGCTATGACACCACGGGTGCCATGGAGTGGCTGCAGCGCTATGACATGCGTGTGGTGCAGGGGGCCATCCCCAAAGTCTGGGACGACAGTGGCAAGGAAAGCATCTCGCAGCTGTGGGTGCGCGACAATCCCGGGCGCCCGCTGGACTTCATCTCCCTGACCGCGATTGCCGATGTGTTCTTTCCGCGCGTGTGGTTGCGCCGTGCCCGCCGCGTGCCGGCCGGCACGGTCAGTATGACCGTATATTTCCACGCTAGCCGTGAACAACTGGCCCGGCAGGGCGACAAGCACGTGCTGGCCCAGGCCAGCGCACAGGCGTTTCGCAATGGCTATTTCGACCAGAACGCCCAGTTGTGGGACAGCAAGGGAGAGCTTCTGGCCACCAGCCACCAACTCGTTTATTACAAGGAATAAGGCACAAGACTGCCACGGCCGATGTGCTGTCGATACAGCGCATCCAGTGTCGTGCGATCTTGCGACCTGTCTTTTTGCCAAACAGCATATGACCGATACCCCAAACCAAGACATCCTGGTGCATACCGAAGCCGGTGTGCGCACCATCACGCTCAATCGTGTGGAGAAAAAGAACTCCATCACCCAAGCCATGTATGGCGCCATGGCCGATGCGCTGACCAGCGCCGCCACGGATGACGCCGTGCGCGTCGTGGTGCTCCAGGGCGATGCCACGGTGTTCAGTGCCGGCAACGATATCGGCGACTTCCTGGCGCGCCAAAGCGGCCAAGGGCTGCCCGAGCAAAGCCCGGTTTTCCAGTTCCTGCATGCCTTGCTGGATTTTCCCAAGCCCCTGATTGCAGCAGTTGCTGGTCCAGCGGTGGGCATTGGCACCACCATGCTGCTGCATTGCGACTTGGTCTATGCCGGGGACAACGCCGCCTTCTCCATGCCGTTCGTGAACCTGGGCCTGTGCCCCGAGGCAGCTTCGAGTTTGCTGCTGCCCCGACTGTTTGGCTACCAGC
>JAEYRT010000069.1 GCA_023435325.1 Pseudomonadota bacterium
ATCTTGACTACAGCAGATAGCAAATGGCATGTCCGCTGCTCCCATTGCCATGCACAAACCACCTAAAAAACCCCGAGCAAGTGGCTACATGGTGGCTACATGACAACAAAAACAAAAAACCCCGCTATGTAAAACATAGCGGGATTTCTTTTATTTAATTGGTGCCGGAGACATGAATCGAACACGCGACCTTCTCATTACGAATGAGCTGCTCTACCGACTGAGCTACACCGGCAACATCAAAAATTATAGTTACTTTTGATCGGCTTCGAGGTGATAGCGTGTCACACGTTCGACTTCATTTTTGGAGCCAAGGACCACCGATATACGCTGGTGCAATTCGGTAGGCTGGATGTCCAAAATGCGTTCGCGGCCGTTAGTGGCCAAACCGCCAGCTTGTTCGATCAGCCAGCTCATGGGGTTGGCCTCGTACATCAGGCGCAGCTTGCCGGGTTTGTGGGGCTCGCGTTTGTCCCAGGGGTACATAAAAATGCCGCCACGGCACAGGATGCGGTGCACATCGGCCACCATGGCTGCTACCCAGCGCATGTTGAAGTTCTTGCCACGGGGGCCATCTTCACCAGCCAAGCATTCATCGATATAGCGCTTGACGGGTTCGTCCCAGTGGCGCATGTTTGACATGTTGATGGCGAACTCTTTGGTGTCCTCGGGAATCTTGACGTTTTCTTCAATCAAGATGAAGGAGCCTTGCTCACGATCCAGGGTGAACATGGCGACGCCATCACCCACAGTCAGTACCAGTGTGGTTTGTGGGCCATAAATGCAATAGCCTGCGGCCACTTGCTTGGAGCCGGGTTGCATGAAGTCGTTGTCGTGCACACCGGGGTGGTTGTCGGGTTTTTTGAGCACGCTGAAGATGGTGCCGATCGACATGTTGATGTCGATGTTGGAGGAGCCATCCAAGGGGTCAAACATCAGCAGGTATTCGCCTTGAGGGTAGCGGTTGGGCACCACGTAGATGCCCTCCATCTCTTCCGAGGCCATGGCCGCCAGGTGGCCACCCCATTCGTTCGCTTCAATCAGTGTTTCGTTGGCGATGATGTCCAGTTTCTTCTGGACTTCACCTTGGACGTTTTCGCTGCCTGCGGTGCCCATGACATCGCCCAGCTCTCCTTTATTCACGGCAAAGCTGATGCGCTTGCACGCGCGCGCCACCACTTCCAGCAGCAGACGCAGCTGAGGGGGGATACGTCCGTCCACGCGTTGTTGTTCGACCAGATAGCGGGTCAGGCTGACACGACGTGTCATGGGGCTCTCCTTCGAGGTAAAGCTAATTTAAAAAGGTAGCTACCAACGCTTGTGGTATAGGCATTGGCAGCTAATTTGATGCTTAATCTGCAATTGCGCGTGTCACCACTTCGCGCACATCGTTGCTCAGGTCAGGCTTGGCAGCAACGCGGGCAATGGCTTCGCGAGCGGCGGTGCGATAGGGTTCCACCAGCTTGCTCCAGCGGTCCAGTGCACGTGCCAAGCGCGCAGCCACTTGGGGGTTGATGGCGTCCAGCTCCAGAACACGCTCGCTCCAGAACACATAACCAGCTGCATCGATGCGATGGAAGGCGCCGGGATTGGCACTGCAGTAACTAAAGATCAGGCTGCGTGCCCGATTAGGGTTCTTCAGGCTGAAGTCAGGGTGTTTCATCAGCTGCTTGATGGAAGGCAGCACATTGCCGCCGCGATCGCAGGTCCCAGCTTGCAGGCTGAACCATTTGTCGATCACCAGTGGTTCGGCCTGGAACATTGCGTGAAAGCGCTCCAGCGCAGGCTGAGCGAGTTCCGCACCGCTATGGACCAAAGCAGACAGTGCGTTGAAGCGGTCTGTCATATTGCCGGCATCTTTGAAACGCTGGTAAGCCTTGCCGGGCCAAACGGTATCGCCGGAAGTTCGGGCGGCCAGGCACAGCATCAGCAAGGCGGTGCCTGCCAAAGCGCGTTTGCCACTGGAAACGGGGTCTGGGCGATAGGCTCCCGTGTCACCATAGGTGTCAAATGCCCAGGCCCAGTCCGTTTGCAGTGCGGTTGCCAGTTGTTGGCGCATGGATTCACGCACAGCATGGATACGTTGGGGGTCCACCATGTCCAACTGCTCGGCCATGTAGGCCTCAGAGGGTAGAGCCAAGACCAAGTCTTTGTACGCAGCATCCAGTGTGGAGTGACGCAGCACGTCACGCAACGCATGGATAAAGGCCTCAGGCAGCACATTGGCGGGCACAGCTTCTTGGCTGGTTACCGCCTGCAGTGCATAGCGCAGGGCCAGACGTTGGCCGGCCTCCCAGCGGTTGAAACTGTCGCTGTCGTTGGCAAGCTGGACCAACAGTTCGGCATCACTGAAGTCGTATTGCAGAACCACGGGCGCACTAAAACCGCGCAGCAGCGAGGGCACAGGCTGCTGGGTGACGTTCGTGAACACCCAAGTCTGCTCCGATTCCGTCAGTACCAAGGTTTTGCTGAATGTGCTCTCGCTCTCGCTCTCGGTTTGCAGTTGCAAGGGCAGGGCACTGCCGTCTTGGCCAAGCAAGCCCATCTCGACGGGAATCACAAAAGGCAGTTTTTCGGCTTGTCCAGCGGTAGGCGCGCAGCTTTGCGACAGCGTCAGCGTATAGGTTTGCGCCGTAGCATCGTATTGACCTACAGCCTTGACGGTGGGCGTGCCTGCCTGGCTGTACCAGTGCTTGAATTGCTCCAGATGCTGTGCCAAGGGGCTGGCCGGATTGGCGTCTGCCATGGCCTGGACAAAGTCGTCGCATGTCACGGCCTGGCCGTCATGGCGTGCAAAGTACAACTCCATGCCCTTGGCAAAGCCTTCACGGCCCACCAGGTTGTGCTGCATGCGCACCACTTCTGCACCTTTTTCGTAAATCGTGACGGTGTAGAAGTTGTTGATTTCGATGTAGCTGTCTGGCCGCACGGGGTGTGCCATGGGGCCTGCATCTTCCGGAAACTGCACGGTGCGCAGCACACGGACATCTTCGATACGTTTGACCGCACGGGCGGATGGCGTACCGGCCATGTCCATGCTGAATTCCTGGTCGCGGAACACCGTCAAGCCTTCCTTCAGGCTCAGCTGGAACCAGTCTCGGCAGGTGATGCGGTTGCCAGTCCAGTTGTGGAAGTATTCGTGACCGACCACGCTTTCCACATTGGCAAAGTCCACATCGGTTGCGGTGGACTGGCTGGCCAACACGTACTTGGTGTTGAAAATGTTCAGGCCCTTGTTTTCCATGGCGCCCATGTTGAAGTCGCTGGTAGCGACGATCATGAAGCGGTCCAGGTCCAGACTGAGGCCAAAGCGTGCTTCATCCCATGCCACGGAGTGCATGAGGGCGTTCATGGCATGCTCGGTTTTTTCCAGATCACCGGGGCGTACAAACACTTGCAGCAAGTGGTCCTTGCCAGCACGGCTCTTGATCTTTTGCTCGCGAGCGACGAGCTTGCCCGCCACCAGTGCAAACAGGTAGCTGGGCTTCTTGTGCGGATCGATCCACTTGGCAAAATGGCGTCCGTCTTCCAAGTCACCTGCTTCCACCAAGTTGCCGTTGGACAGCAGCACGGGGTAGGCTTGCTTGTTGGCACGCAATGTCACGCTGTACATGGCCATGACATCGGGGCGGTCCAGGAAGTAAGTGATACGGCGAAAGCCCTCGGACTCACACTGCGTAAAGAACGTGCCCTCACTCACATACAAGCCCATGAGCTTGGTGTTTTTCTCGGGCGCGCAGGTGGTGAAGATTTCCAGCTCTACAGGATCATCACCTTCAGGCAGATTCTCCAGCACCAGCTGGCTGCCATCCATCTTGAACGAAGTGCCACCACCATTGACCATCACGCGGGCCAAGTTCAACTCATCGCCATCCAGACGCAACGCCTGAGCAGGCACGTCAGGGTTGCGGCGAATGCGCATTTTGTTGAGCACACGGGTCTTGGCAGGGTCCAGATCGAACGTCAGATCAACAGTTTCAATCCACCAAGCGGGTGCTTGGTAGTCAGCACGGTAGATGGTGCTAGCTTGTCCTTCACGCAGCATGTGTTTTCCTTACAGGCCTTGCTTGAGCGAGGCTTCAATGAACATGTCGAGATCGCCATCCAGAACCTTCTGGGTGGCCGAGACTTCCACGTTGGTGCGCAAATCCTTGATGCGGCTGCTGTCCAGCACATAGGAGCGAATCTGGTGGCCCCAGCCCACATCGGTCTTGGTGTCTTCCAGCTTTTGCTGCTCTTCCTGGCGCTTGCGCATCTCGTAGTCATACAGGCGTGAGCGCAGACGCTGCCAAGCCACATCGCGGTTGCTGTGCTGCGAGCGGCCATCCTGGCACTGCACCACGATACCGGTAGGGATGTGGGTCAGTCGCACCGCAGAATCGGTCTTGTTGATGTGCTGACCACCCGCACCAGAAGCACGGTAGGTGTCGGTGCGTACGTCCGCAGGGTTGATGTTGATTTCAATCGAATCATCAATCTCCGGGTAGACGAACAGCGACGAGAAACTGGTGTGGCGGCCACCCGAAGAATCAAATGGCGACTTGCGCACCAAACGGTGTACGCCGGTTTCAGTGCGCAGCAGGCCGTAGGCATACTCGCCTTCGACCTTGATCGTCGCGCTCTTGATGCCCGCTACGTCACCAGGGGTTTCCTCTTCCACGGTGGTCTTGAAACCCTTGCGCTCAGCGTACTTGAGGTACTGGCGCAGCAACATGCTCGCCCAGTCACAAGCTTCGGTACCACCAGCACCAGCCTGGATATCAATAAAGCAGTTCAGAGGATCCGCTTCATTGCGGAACATGCGTCGGAATTCCAGCTCTTCAATCAAAGGCTGGAGCTTGGCCGCTTCGCCTTCGATGGTTTCCAAGCCGGCATCGTCGCCTTCTTCCTTGCTCATTTCGAACAACTCCTGGTTGTCCGCCAGCTCGGTGGTAAGTTTTTGCAGTGTGAGAACCACAGCGTCGAGCGACTTTTTTTCCTTGCCCAGTTCCTGGGCTTTTTTGGGGTCGTTCCAGACGGCAGGGTCTTCTAGCGAAGCGTTGACAGTGCGCAGTCGTTCGTACTTTGCATCGTAGTCAAAGATACCTCCGTAACTCTTCTGTCCGGGTGGACAGGTCAGAGAGGGTGGCTTCGATTTGGTTGATGCGTTCTGCTTCCATGAGACTTCCTGAATTCGTTGTATCGGTGAGCAACCTGAACCGTTTGGAGCAAAGGTTGATTGCGAAAAACCGGATTTTCGCATGCCAAAGCTGTGCGTGCCTTAATGAACTGGCTGCTTGCACTTGTATCGGACTGGCTGGGCAAGCCGGGTGACGGTTCGCGCACCGCGTTCCCCGAGCATGCTGACAAAAATGCCACCTCTGGGAGGTGGCATGAGGGCCTGGGGAATCTTTCAAGCGGAGTTGTTGGAGTCAGTTATCCAAAGACAGATTGCCATTTTTCAGATTGCGATCTTTTGCCAGGAAAATTTCCAGTTCCGCGTCTATTTCATTGAAATCGATGGAAGGAACGGGGGCTGAAATTTCCGCAGTGGTGTTTGCCTCGGCCTCAGCGTCTGCTGGCGTTTCCAGATGCAAGGCTTCAATGAAAATTTCATCGGGTTCAAGATTTGTCGTGCCATCCAAGGGCGAGCCATTGAGAAGAGCCTGGCTAGGTTGGGGGATTTCCCCTGGTCCGGTACTGAAAACAATTGGCGTGGCGTTGTTCTCTGGGAAGCCATTGCTTTTATTTTCATGCATGCACCGAGGAAGGCGGGACGAAGCACCGTCAGTTGATGGCGGTGTGATCAACGGCGCGGCAGGAGCGAGATCGGGTAAGGGGGCGATGGATGGAACGGTGCTTTTGCGTCCGCGAATCTGCCCTCGACTTTCAGCAGGAATGGACTTTGCCACGTTGTACAGCATCAGCAAATCTTCGAAAGCCAGCATATCGAAACGTACTGAATGGTCTTCAGCTTGCTGTGCAGGTGAGCGAACAGCTAGCGTGTGCAAAAGATGCAGCACGTCATCGGTAGGCCAGATGGACTCGATTTGGCTCAGCACTTCGGGATAACCGCTCCACAAATCGTGGCCTTTGCGTGCAAAAGCCAGGAAGTCAGGCACTTGTACATTGAAGTCGTTTTGAAATTGTGTGCGGGCTTGCTCGAAGGCCTCTATGCGTCCCAACCGGTAAAGCAACTGCAATAAATCGATGTAAGCCAGTGGCGAAGATGCATGGTTTTCAGCGATATGAGACTGCAGAATCACGAGGGCCTGATCGTTTTCGCCAATAGAAGCGTAAAACTCAGCCTGCTCTTGGATATCCAGCAAAGCTTGATCAGACAGCACTTCCGTCAGGCCAGCGTTGATGTTGGGTTTGTCTGATACCGGGTTATCAGCGGTTTGCTCCTCTTGTTCGTTGTCAGGAGGGAAAAAGTCCGCCATGGTTTGTGTTTCATGTGCAGTGTTCGCTGTGTGGACTTGCAACTCTGCTGTGGGCAACCCATGGCTGGTTGGCACCCGAATGGACTCCACCTTGGCGCCAGCGAACACTGGGTCGAAAGAGGGTGCATGATCAAGTTCTGCACCCAGTTGGGTGGTGTCTGGACTTTCTGCCCCATGTCCAGAAGTTTTTCGCTGTGACTGATAGAGGTGGAAAAGAGCCCCCGCAACTGCAATGAGCGATGCTGACAAAAGCCCCAAGACAACGTAAAGCCATGGAGGTATGAACGTGGTTGGAGTTTGTGTCAGCTGCTTTTGCAACCAAAGGATTTGTGCCTGATCTGCCTGCAATTGCGACTGAAGTTGCAGTAGCTGCCTTTCCAGAACCGCCAGACGCTGAACGTTGGCATCCACAGCAATACGAGTTTTCGCATCAATCTCGGGTTTTGTGCGCAGGGATGGAGCTTCTTCAGGGGGGGCAGCCTGTTCAGCTGTGTGCACGGGCAACATTTCCAGACGTAGGCTTCCATTGTGCTCAGTGGCCTTGTCTGAATTTTCTTCTGCCACTGGCGCGGGTGCCGAGGCAATGGAGGCAGGTGGCGTGATGGCCTCTGCAAGTGGCACACCAGCAGGGCTTTGCTCCCATTCGCTCCTTACAGCCTGGATTGCTCTATGGTTAATGGCGCGTTTGGCTATTGGTGGTGTGACCACGGGAGGCGCTGTCAATGGCTTGCTGGAAGTGTGATTTCCCAGCCCGCTATTCCAAACAAAAAATTGGCCAGATGCTGGCGCAGAGCTAGAACTGGGAGGATCTGCAAAAAAGGTGTAGGTGCGTGAAACCGTGGCGTTGCAACCTGCGCTGAGCTTGAGTTTCGCCAGAGGCTCGTGAACAAGTTTGGTTGTACGTATACGGACTGCAGTGCTCAACGGAGAGAGAAGCACCTGGTGCTGAGCCAATGCAGTTTCCCCGAACCAGATATCTGCCCGAAGGCAACTGGATGCGATAGTTTGACCCGGATCGGGCTGCACATGAAACGTCAGATCCAGCGGTACACCGAGTTCCACCTTCCCAGACGGATTGCCCAGGCTCAGGGCACTAACGTGCGATGCAGCCAAGGTACTGGTGAGAAGGAGAAAATTACGGAGTTTCACAGTTGATTCTGAGTATTCAATAACCCTAAATGGAGCAAGCAGACGTTTTCACGTGAGGTGGCTTTCTGTCTTGCGGTCGGCTTCTTCACAACCCTTGTGGAGCTTGGCGATTTTTTTTGTTCGCAGGTCAGTGCAGGACAAGTAGATGCGATGCAATCGTCGGCGCATATTCTTGTCTTGCTGTCGTAGCGGGGTGGCCTGATGGTTGCCGTGGCTTGTTTTCGCCAGGTTCACGAAATATTTGAGTGATCTACCCGGTTCGGCAAGTATCTATTGCCTTTGGTGAATCAAATGTTAACTAATAAAAATAAGGGCTAATCAATATCAGAGGTGTGCGCATACCTGGCTGTCAATGCCTGCGCCAGCAGTGCGATGGACTTAGGGGCACATCCTTCTGCATCATTGCTGACAGTGACATAAGCAGCTTGTCCTGCACCACATATTCCATGAATGGTTCTTGCCAGAACTGTACGTGTGTGCAGATCAGGCGTTCGGATTTCATTGAATGGTTGATGTTTATCCTGGGCCAGAGGGTAGCCCAATGGGCCAAAACTGCGGTTGAGGTTCCAGCGACAGACCAAAGGCGTGGGCCAGAGTTTGCGCAATGTCTGCAGCTGCTCGTCAATGACAGGCATTTTTCCGTGCAAACCCAGGCACATCGTCGCCTTTTGTGATTTGAGGGTTTGGGCAAAATCGCTTCCCAGTAAAGATGGGTCACGTACTTCCACGGCAACAATGATATGGGGTGCATCCTGTAGCGCGAGGCGTGTGGCTGCCAGCAAATCGCTTAAACGAGCGAACAAAGCATGGGGATCATGCAGCCATTCGAATGGCAGGGGACTCAATTGGTAGACCAGCACACCGAGCTTGTCGCCCAAGCCTTGTAGTGCTGGAGTGACGAATTGCTCGATGGCCAAGCGGGATTCTAAAAAACAGGGGTTATGGCGCTGGCCTTTACCTTCTTCAGAGCGTACCCAGGCATCAGTAATCACATTGGGGCACTTCACCACAAAACGAAAGTCCGGCGGTACCTGAAGTGCCATTTGAGCGTATTGCTCCGTGGAGAGAGGACGCCAAAAACTGCGGTCCACACACACTGTGCGCATCAAGGGATGAGCACTTAGCGCTCCAAGCCCCTTTCGGGAGAGGATGGATTCATGGTAGGCCTTGTCCCAGACCAAGCCTTCCCAGCCCGGATACGACCACGTTGAAACTCCCATTCTCAGTTGTACTGGCAAGCCAGCAGCGAGGGCAATCATTTCAGGAGAGTGAACGATTGCGCCTACCTCTCCAGTGCGCTTGCGCGCGGATGGAGAGGGGGATGGGGGCATCGATTCGGAAGGACCAAAAAGATCTTCTTGCATGGTGCCGGAATTTTGAACGATTTTGGGCGCCTGGCCTTGCCAGACAAGCGCTATAAGCTATGCATTTGTATAGAGATGAAAGCAAGCAGAGGCTGCTGCCTACAGGGCTGCTCGCGTATGGCACACTTGCTCGCTTTCAGTGAACCAGCGCCGTGGGGCGCGTAACGCATGCAAAAAATCATTGGGCAGATTGCCGCAGAGATCAAAGTCAGCGCGCAGCAAGTCAGTGCTGCCGTGGAGTTGTTAGACGGTGGCGCCACCGTGCCGTTTATTGCCCG
This sequence comes from Pseudomonadota bacterium, assembly GCA_023435325.1. Lineage (GTDB taxonomy): Bacteria > Pseudomonadota > Gammaproteobacteria > Burkholderiales > Burkholderiaceae_C > Comamonas. The sequence continues at coordinate 9,214 of JAEYRT010000069.1, forward strand.
TTACCGCAAAGAAGTGACAGGCGGCCTGGATGACGTCCAGTTGCGAGAACTGGAGGCACGTCTGTCCTACCTGCGTGAACTGGAGGACCGCCGTGGTGTGGTTCTCAAGGCGATTGATGAGCAAGGCAAGCTGACCGATGCACTGCGCTTGGCGATTGCCCATGCACCAACCAAGCAAGAGCTGGAAGATATATATCTGCCTTTCAAGCAAAAACGCCGCACCAAGGGGCAGATTGCCAAGGAGTTTGGTATCGAGCCACTGGCAGACAAGCTGTTTGCTGACCCCAGCCTTGATCCGCACGAAGAAGCCAAAGCCTTTTGCAAGCCTGCCACGACCTTGGATGATGGCAAGCCTGGCCCGGATTTCAGCACCACGTTCGCCGTGCTGGATGGTGTACGCGACATTCTGTCCGAGCGCTGGGCAGAAGACGCGGTGCTAGTGCAGAAATTGCGTGAATGGCTGTGGGAGGAAGGATTGCTGCGCTCCAAAAAGGTGGACGGCAAGAACGAGAACGATCCGGATGTCGCCAAGTTCCGTGACTACTTTGACTACGATGAACCGATTGGCCGCGTGCCTTCGCACCGCGCGTTGGCTGTGTTTCGTGGCCGTACGCTGGAAATTCTGGAAGCCAAGCTGGTGCAGCCTGTCGAACCTGAGGTGGGACAGCCGAGCTTGGCCGAGGGCAAGATTGCCCTGCATTTGGGTTGGAGCCACAGCAAGCGCCCTGCGGATGACTTGATCCGCAAGTGCATCGCCTGGACATGGCGTGTGAAGCTGAGCCTGTCTACCGAGCGCGATCTGTTCAGCCGCCTGCGCGAAGATGCCGAGAAGGTGGCCATCAAAGTCTTTGGTGACAATCTGCGCGATCTGTTGCTGGCAGCACCTGCCGGTGCGCGCACGGTAATGGGGCTGGACCCCGGCATTCGCACCGGCGTCAAAGTGGCGGTGGTGGATAGCAACGGCAAGCTGGTGGACACCGCCACCGTCTATCCGCACGAGCCACGCAAGGACTGGGACGGTTCTTTGGCGGTTTTGGCGCGTCTGGTGGAAAAGCATGGTGTCAACCTGATTGCCATTGGCAACGGTACAGCCAGTCGCGAAACCGACAAGCTGGCCGCAGACCTGATCAAACTGGCTGCCAAGGCTGACAAGAAAATCGAGAAGGTAGTGGTGAGTGAAGCGGGTGCTTCGGTCTATTCGGCCAGCGAGTTTGCTTCGCAGGAGCTACCTGATATCGATGTGAGCCTGCGTGGTGCCGTGTCGATTGCACGCCGCCTGCAAGATCCGCTGGCGGAACTGGTGAAGATTGACCCCAAGAGCATTGGTGTGGGGCAGTACCAGCACGACGTCAACCAAAGCGAGCTGGCGCGCCAGCTGGACGCGGTGGTGGAAGACTGCGTGAACTCCGTGGGTGTGGATTTGAATACCGCATCAGCCCCATTGTTGACCCGCGTTTCTGGCCTTTCCGGTTCAGTCGCCAAATCGGTGGTGCGTTGGCGTGATGCCAATGGCTCGTTCAAAAACCGCAAACAGTTGATGGAAGTCTCGGGCCTTGGTGCCAAGACCTTTGAGCAGGCTGCCGGTTTCTTGCGTATCCGCGGTGGTGACAATCCGCTCGATATGACGGGCGTGCACCCGGAAACCTATCCTGTGGTGGAGCAAATTATTGGAGCTACTGGCAAACCCGTCGATCAACTCATGGGCCGCAGCGAAGTGCTCAAGAGCTTGAAGCCCGAGCAGTTTGTGACCGAAAGATTTGGTGCCATCACCGTCAAAGACATCCTGGGGGAGTTGGAGAAACCCGGGCGTGATCCCCGCCCTGACTTTGTGGTGGCACGCTTCAACGATGGTGTTGAAGACATCAAGGACCTTACGGAAGGCATGGTGCTTGAGGGCACGGTCAGCAATGTGGCGCAGTTCGGTGCGTTCGTGGATCTGGGTGTGCATCAGGACGGGCTGGTTCACGTGAGCCAGATGAGCCACAAGTTTGTTGAAGATGCGCGCGAAGTCGTGAAGACCGGCCAGATCGTGAAGGTGAAGGTGCTGGAGGTGGATGTCTCTCGCAACCGCATCAGCCTGACGATGAAACTCGATGCAGCGCCTGCCCGCCGTGATGGAGCGCGCGACAACCGCTTTGAAGGGGCGGGGCGTGGGTATCAACATCGAGGAAGCTATGCGCAACCTTCGCGCCGCAACGAAGCTTCTGCGCAAGGGGCCATGGCTTCGGCATTTGCCAAGCTTCAGGGGTTGAAAAAATGAGATTCATTTTCGCCACTGCGGAGCGATGTAATCGTACAAAGGAGATGGGTCCCGCTGTAACCCTGCTGGAGTCGTCACAGCTTGCAGGGGGACTGTGCTGTCTTCGGTGACATCGACATAGGCCAATTGCTGCATCCAGGCAATATCCAGCTTGCCATCGGCCTGAGGTCGCGAGTAAATCAAGGCAAGCATGCGCTGTGCAGGGATGCTGCCAAGATCAGATGCGCGCTTATACAAGCGTAAAGCCTCGGTGTAGTTGGCTGGAACACCTTCACCGCGGTGATACACCCGGGCCTGCCGGAAGGTTTGCCAGCCACCTCCGCTTTGCGGACGCTTGTTGCCTGAAACCGAGGCGGAATCGTCGTTCAGGATCTGCAGGTTATGCTTGGCCGCGGCAGAGCGCGATGCGGCAGCCTGGAACTGCGCGCGTGCTTCCTGCGTTTTCCCTTGCGCGGCCAGCTCCAGTCCCCATTCAACTCGTGCCAATGGATCATTGGCTTGTACAGCACGCAGAAGCTGTGCCTGTTTTTTGCGTGCAAAAGCGTCTTGAAGCTGGGGTGCTGTGGAAGGAAGATCGCTGGGCAGAGGGGCTGCTTCATCCAAAAGCAGCCAGTCAAAGTAGGCGGCTCGCGCTGGAATTTGCTTTCGCATCAGAGGCAGCCATGTCTGGGCGCTTTGCGGATCCGGTCGTTCTCCACAGCCATCCATGGCGCACCAGACCAAGCCTGCTACAGCAAGTGGGTGGCCTGATTGCTGTGCTTTTTGAAACCAGATTTTCGCTTGTGAAGGATTGATTGGCAGGTACAGCCCATGCAATTGCAGTAATCCCAGTTGCCACATGGCTTCCGCTTGCTGCTGTCTTGCTGCTGCCGATGATGCCGCTGGTGCCGAAGCTGTCTGTTGCAACTTTTCAAGTGCTTGCGACTGCGCATTGCTTCCATTGTTTGCACGGATCTGTGGAGTTCGGAGTTGTTCTCTTTCAATATGTGGAGGGGTTTGCGCCTCCTCCACGCTGATGATGGGGCGGGGTTGGGCTGCAGAGTGCCAAGGCAGCAAGGCACCTGCAAGCCACACCGTGGAAGTGAGCATGAGACGCGGTTTCATGCTCTGGCTCTCAAGGACGCGTAGCAGGAGCGGCAACCGGAGGGGCTGTCACTTGCCACTGCAGACTCTGCTGGCCCAATGCCTTGCTGCCTGCCGCCTGACGCAGCTGCTCGCCCAAATCTTCGAGAGAAGCTACACCTTGCAA
>JAEYRT010000100.1 GCA_023435325.1 Pseudomonadota bacterium
GTTTTGCCCAATGTGCCTACACTGGCTGAAGTTGGTGCCCCTGGCGTGAACCGCATGGCCTACTACGGCGTGATCGGCCCCAAGGGCATGCCCAAGGAGATCGTGGACAAGGTGAACCAGGCCGTACACAAGGTGCTGCAGGACCCTGCCATTCGCAAGCGCATTGAAGACACCGGCTCCCTGATCGTGGCCGGCAGCCCTGAAAAGTTTGCCGAGGAAATCAAGGCCGAATACACCGCCTACAAGGAAGTGGTGGAAAAGCAAAAGCTGACCATGGACTGATGATCCACCGCCTGCCGACATAAAAAAGGACTGCCTTCAAGGCAGTCCTTTTTGCTTGGTGCAGAGGGCGGAAAGCTTAGAAGTCCCAGTCCTCATCCTCGGTTGCCACAGCCTTGCCAATCACGTACGACGACCCCGAGCCCGAGAAGAAGTCGTGGTTCTCGTTGGCGCTGGGGCTGAGTGCAGCCATGATGGCGGGGTTCACCTGGCACATGTCCTCCGGGAACATGGGCTCAAAGCCCAGATTGCTCAGCGCCTTGTTGGCGTTGTAGTGCATGAAGCGCTTGACGTCTTCGGTCAGACCCACGGGGTCGTACAGCTCGGCGGCGTAATGGCACTCCAGGTCGTACAGGTCGTAGAGCATGGCGTAGGCCTCGGCCTTGATGGCCTCCTGCTCTTGGGCAGGCAGCTTGGCAAAGGCCAGCTGGAACTTGTAGCCGATGTAGTAACCGTGCACGGCCTCATCACGGATGATGAGGCGAATCAGGTCGGCCGTGTTGGTCAGCTTGCCGCGGCTGCTCCAGTACAGCGGCAGATAAAAACCGCTGTAGAACAGGAAGCTCTCCAGGCACACGGAGGCGATCTTTTTCTTGAACGGATTCTCTGCCGCCTTGTACTCCTGCAGAATCAGCGTCGCCTTTTTCTGCAGCCAGGGGTTTTCTTCCGACCAGCGAAAAGCTTCGTCGATTTCGGTCGTGGAGCACAGCGTCGAGAAGATCGACGAGTAGCTGCGGGCATGCACGGCTTCCATGAAGGTGAAGTTCGACAGCACGGACTCTTCGTGCGGTGTCACGGCGTCCTGCATCAGCGAAGGTGCGCCCACCTGGTTTTGCACGGTGTCCAGCAGCGTCAGGCCGGTGAACACACGGATCGTCAATTGCTGCTCATTGGGCCGCAATGTGGCCCACGAGGGGATGTCATTGGACAGTGGCACCTTCTCGGGCAGCCAGAAGTTGGCCGTGACGCGGTTCCAGATTTCCAGATCCTTCTCGTCGTCCAGGCGGTTCCAGTTGATGGCTTGGGTGATGGGGGTCATCGCTTCAATTCCAGTGCGGGTTAGAGGGTGCAGGACACGCAGGCCGAACTCACTTCCGTGCCTTCGAGCGCCAACTGGCGCAGACGGATGTAGTAAATGGTCTTGATGCCCTTCTTCCAGGCATAGATCTGGGCCTTGTTGATGTCGCGCGTGGTCGCGGTGTCGGGGAAGAACAGGGTCAGCGACAGACCCTGGTCCACGTGCTCGGTGGCTGCGGCGTACACGTCGATGATGGCGTTGGGGCCGATCTCGTACGCATCGCGGTAGTACGCCATGTTCTCGTTGTTCAAAAACGGCGCGGGATAGTAGACGCGGCCGATCTTGCCTTCCTTGCGAATCTCGATGCGCGAGGCAATCGGGTGGATAGATGAGGTCGAGTTGTTGATGTAGCTGATCGATCCCGTCGGCGGAATCGCCTGCAGATTGCGGTTGTACAGGCCGTGCGTCATCACATCCTGCTTGAGCTGCGTCCATGTTTCGCGCGTAGGCAGTTGCATGCCGGTCCTGGCGAACAAGGCTTTGACGGTTTCGGACGTAGGCAGCCAGTCGCGGTTGACGTATTTGTCAAAGTATTCGCCGCTGGCGTATTGGCTGTCTGCAAAACCGACGAAACGCTGCTTTCGCTCCTGCGCCATCAGGCAGGAGGCGCGCAGGCAGTGGTAAGCCACGGCGGCAAAGTAGACGCTGGTGAATTCCACGGCCTCGGGGCTGTCGTAATGGATGTGCTCACGGGCCAGATAGCCGTGCAGGTTCATCTGCCCCAGACCAATCGCGTGGCTGTCGTCATTGCCCTGACGCACCGAAGGCACGGAATTGATCTTGCTCATCTCCGACACCGCCGTCAGCGCACGGATGGCCGTTTCCACGGAATCACCCAGCTTGCCCCCGTCCATGACGGTAGCGATGTTCAGCGAGCCGAGATTGCAGGAGATATCGTTGCCAATGTGCGCATAGTTCAGGTCCTCCCCCAGCACAGAGGGCGTGTTGACCTGCAGGATCTCCGAGCACAGATTGGACATGTTGATGCGTCCCGCAATCGGGTTGGCACGGTTGGCCGTGTCCTCAAACAAGATGTAGGGGTAGCCTGACTCGAACTGGATCTCGGCAATCGTCTGGAAGAACTCACGCGCCTTGATCTTGGTTTTTTTGATGCGCTTGTCATCGACCATGGCCTTGTAGTGCTCGGTCACGGAGATGTCGGCAAACGGTTTGCCGTACACACGCTCCACGTCATAGGGCGAGAACAAATACATGTCCTCATTGCGTTTGGCCAGTTCAAACGTAATGTCCGGAATCACTACCCCCAGCGACAAGGTCTTGATACGGATTTTCTCGTCCGCGTTCTCGCGCTTGGTGTCGAGGAAACGCATGATGTCCGGATGGTGCGCGTTCAAATACACCGCACCCGCACCCTGGCGGGCACCCAACTGGTTGGCATAGGAAAAGCCGTCTTCCAGCAGCTTCATCACGGGAATCACGCCGGAGGACTGGTTTTCAATGCCCTTGATGGGGGCTCCCAGCTCGCGCAGGTTGCTCAGCAACAGCGCCACACCGCCGCCGCGCTTGGACAGTTGCAAGGCCGAGTTGATGCCGCGGCCAATGCTCTCCATGTTGTCTTCCAGCCGCAGCAAGAAACACGAAACCAGCTCACCGCGTTGCTTTTTGCCTGCATTCAGAAAGGTGGGCGTGGCAGGCTGGAAACGACCGGCAATGATTTCGTCCATCAGGCGCATGGCGAGTTTTTCATCGCCCCGGGCCAGTGCCAGCGACACCATCACCACGCGGTCTTCAAAGCGCTCCAGATAGCGCTTGCCGTCGCGGGTCTTGAGCGTATAGGCGGTGTAGTACTTGTAGGCACCCAGGAAAGTGGGAAAGCGGAACTTCCTGGCAAACGCTGCCTTGAAGATGCGTTCAATGAATTGGGGTGCATAGGCGTCCAGCACCTCGCCTTCGTAGTAGTTCTCGGTGCGCAAGTAATCCAGTTTTTCCTGCAGGCTGTGAAAGAACACGGTGTTCTGGTTGACGTGCTGCAGGAAGTACTGGCGTGCGGCCATGCGGTCTGCATCGAACTGGATCTTGCCCTGGGCATCAGGCAGATTCAGCATGGCGTTCAAGGCGTGGTAGTCCAGTTCAGTCGGGGTGTGCAGGTTCATGGCAATGCGTGGAAAGCAGAAAATTCAAGGTATTTGGAAAAGTGCCGGTCAATGGCCTGCAGACGTTGCCAGTCTGTGGTGGTACCACTCATCTCAACGCGCAGCAGCACAGGTACATCGCATTTGCGCGCCACCACATCGGCAGCCTGTGCAAACGAAGCGCCAAAGTTGCGATCACCACAGCCAACGACGGCACGCAGCCACTGGCGCCGTTCGGGCGCGTTCAGAAAGCGGATCACGGCCTTGGGCACAGCACCTTTGCCCGTACTGTCACCAAACGACGGGGTGACCAGCACAAACGGTCCGTCCACGGCAGGCATGGGCGCATCCACTTCGCGCGGAATGCGCAGTGCCGGAAGACCAGCATGGCGCAGCAGCCTGTCGGTATTGCCGGATCTGGAGGAGTAATACATCCAGCGGGCCATGGCTCAGGCCGCGGCACTCAAGGCCGCCAGCCGGTCCGGGCGGAAACCGCTCCAGTGCTCGTCGCCCGCGTGCACCACAGGGACCTGGCGGTAACCCCAGGCCTGCAACTGGGCAGCGGCCGCCGGGTTTTGCGAGACATCAATGGCTTCATAGGCCACACCCTGACGGTCCAGGGTGCGCGCTGTCATGGAGCACTGGGGGCAATTGGGTTTGGAATAAAGCGTGATCATGAAGCCGGCTAGCCCTTATTCATCGGCAGGGCGAGGGGTTCTGATCGCCAATGGAAGAAGCCGTACCGCCTCGCCATGCAGCGAAGGTACTGAGTCATAAATCCAAGACAGCGTATACAGCCACCCAGGCGTCCCCGCCTGTACGGTTGAAGAAAACACGCAGCAGCCATTGCTGCAACGTTGCTTGTTGGCCGGTATCCAGACTGGTGGGCTTGGGTGGCACGCCTTCCCGAAGCGAGAAAACTTCAGTGGCTGCTTGTGTCACTTTGCGCTGCAGATGACAGCGCGCCTCACTTACTGTTGCGGGGGCAGTTCAGGTTAGCGCCAGACACAGCGCCTCCTGATTCCCGTTTAACGCCGATCCAGGAGCCTGGATCAGCGCACCAACGCAGGCCATTCTACGTGCAGCTGGACCCTGGATTTAGCAGCAAGTTTTTTTATTTACCTTGTATCCGCTGCGAACCTTTTCCCCATCACCTTGGCGACGCAGGACCGAAGGCTGCACGACTAGCATGCGTGATGGCACATGCCACATAGAACGACAGAGGAGACAGTACCCATGTTTAGTCACGTTATGCTTGGAAGCAATGATCTGGAGGCGTCCGTCAACTTCTACAACGCTTTGCTCGGCGCCCTGGGTGCCAAGCCCGGTGTACAGGATCGTCACCGCTATTTCTGGCGTCATGCAGGCAATACATTCAGTGTGACCACCCCCATCAACGGGGCTCCGGCTACCGCATCCAATGGCTTTACGCTGGGTTTTGCTGCTGAATCCGTGGAGCAGGCCATGCAAGCCTATGAAGCTGCATTGGCTGTCGGCGGAACCGCGATTGAAGACGCGCCTGGCTGGCGAGGTGATGAGCGCCTCAAACTGTACTTGGCTTATTTGAGCGATCCTACCGGCAACAAGATTTGCCTGATGTATCGCCCACCGAAGCACTGATCCACGCGCGCTATCCAACCCCAAGAGGCTTTTCCCTCTTTTTGAGCAGGCACCTTTCGCTCTTCGGGTTGCACCACAAACAAAAAGGCCAGTTGCCTATGCAACTGGCCTTTTTATCAAGATTTGGACGGCGACTCTTACGCGATCACCGTTTTACGGCAGAACGTCTCTGCAGCTGTCACTTTTCTTTTTCTCGTCGAAGTGCTCGACGTACTGGCGTGAGATACAGCATTGTTTGCGCAAACAACCCGTGAATTATAAGAATCTTTCCTTATATGCACTTCTTACATAAAGAAAGACCCCACACACGTGTTGCCTCTCCGGCTCGCAGTGTATGGAAAATGCTGCACAACACATCTTCCGCCATAGACAGCACTGCTACCTGCTTCATCCCGCACAGCTGACACAAGAAATGCTCCTACAACATGTGGCGAGCCTGTTCTGGTCTTCCGTTGAGGCTTCTGCCTCCATTCCGCAGCAAACCGTGCCGAAAAAGCTCGTGCTCCATACTTGGAGCCGATTTCCCCTTATTCATCCCCTGGGCCTGCGTTGACGTACAGCCCTATCCACAGGAGAACGCGTGCAATCAGCAAGCGACCAATGGTTTGACGAGGCGTATTACCAGCGCTTTTACTTTGACAAAAAGACCAGCGTGGTGGATCCCGAGCACATTGAGCGGCTGGGCACCTTTGTGTGCAGTTATTTGAAATACTTGCGCGTTCCCGTGGCACGCGTGCTGGACATGGGCTGTGGCATCGGCCTGTGGAAAAACGTGGTGCAGGCACAGTTTCCCGGCTGCAGTTACCACGGTGTGGAGTTCAGCGAATACCTGTGCAGCCGCTTTGGCTGGGAACGCGGCTCGGTGGTGGACTATCAGTCCACCGAACCATTTGATCTGGTGATCTGCCAGGGCGTACTGCCCTACCTGTGTCCCGCCGACCTGAAAACGGCGCTGAAGAATCTGGGCAAACTCTCACGTGGCGCGCTGTATGTAGAGGCGGTATCCCGCGAAGACTATGAGCGCGACATCATTGATGAGGAGCTGACCGATCCACGGCTATTTCGTCATCGCGCAGCACTGTACCGTCAGGGGCTGTCGCAAAGCTTCAGCGCCTTGGGTGGAGGCCTGTGGCTCAGCCGTCAATCTCCAGTCCCTGTCTTCGAGCTGGAGTGCGTGGGCTAAGCGCCTGGCAATGAAGGCCCGTCGAGATTGCAATGCATCTGCGCAGGACCCAGAGCAGATGCAGTTTGCGACATGAACGGTCCCCAATCCAAGGGGAAATACCCGCTTGTGGCTTTGCAAGCGGTACTTTCATATTTACAAAGCTCTGCTAGGCACTGCCCCTCTGTGCGTTTGCCATGCCGCCTTCTACAGTTTCTGCACATCGACAACAGCGACAACTGCAGGAGACAAGATGCAAAAACGCGCATGGTTACTGAGCATGGGGGCACTATTGGGAGCCTGTCTGACGAATGCTGCATGGGCACAAAGTGACTATCCCAATCGCCCCATCACCTTGATCGTGCCTTACGGTGCGGGGGGCGTGACCGATGTCATCACGCGCTCGCTGGCTCAAGCCATGTCGCTGCATCTGAAACAGCCCATCGTGATTGAGAACAAGCCCGGGGCAGGCGCTTCAATGGGTGTTTTGGATATGAAAACGGCCAAGCCTGATGGCTATCGCCTCACATTGACACCTGCTGGAATTTTCCGCCAGCCTTATATCCAGAAAGTGAACTACGACCCTGTGAATGACCTGTCGTTCATTTCAGCGTTCATGGAGTACGACTTCATCCTGGCTGTACCACCCAAGTCGCCATTCCAAACTGTCTCGGATTTGGTGGCGCACAGCAAAAAAGAGGGCGGCAGCATTGACTATGGATCTGCTGGAAGATACTCGGGCAATCACGTGACAATGGCCTTGCTGGAGCAGCGCACGGGTGCCCAATTTATTCACGTTCCCTATAAGGGGGATGCCGAAGCGACCAATGCCCTACTGGCAGAACACAACAAATCCGCTGTGTTTGGGAACACCGTTTTGCCCTATCTGACGTCCGGCAAGCTCCGCGCTTTAGCCATTGCATCGCCCCACCGAGCAGAAGCTTTCCCTAATGTGCCAACATTCAAAGAACAGGGCTATGACATCGTGGTTCCATCTCCATTGGGCTTTGCCGGTCCTCGCGGTCTGACGACGGATGTCATACGGAAACTCGAAGAGGCGGTGCAGGTGGCCTTGAAGGACAAGAACTTCCAGCAAACTGCAGCCAACTACGGCATCCGTACGCAGTATCTTGATAACAAGGCCTATACGGCCCTGGCGCATCGTGTTTTCTCAGATGAAAAAGCGATCATTGCGTCTATCGGGCTGGAATGAATGCTCTGACCCAGTCTGGGTGGCAGCACGTGGTTTTTGCTGACACTGCGCTATAGAAAAGAGATAAAGCCTAGATTCCTTGTCGACTTGGGGTGGAGAGGAGAATGCGCGGTGTGCATACCTCCCTCTCTCTGCCCCCCACCTTCCCTCACGCCGTCGCGCGCCTGCGTGCCCAGCGCCTGACACGCAGCACACGCCCTTTTCTTGCACGCGGAGGCCCCAAAGGTGAGCGCTGCGACGGTTGTCGCTTGCGCCATACCCATTGCATGTGCGCCTTGCGCCCGGCTCTGTCCACCCACGCCGCAGTGTGCTTGATCATGCACGATGCGGAGCCGCTCAAACCAAGCAACACCGGCTGGCTGATTGCCGATGTGGTGCAAGACACATTTGCCTTTGGCTGGAGCCGTCTGGAAGTGGACCCTGCTCTGCAGACCATGCTCTGCGATCCGCAATGGCAACCCTACGTGGTGTTTCCGGGGGAATATGTAGAGCCCCCGGAACGGGTGATCCACACCTTGCCTGCAACCCCATCGAACGATGGCAAACGCCCCTTGCTGATCTTGCTGGATGCAACCTGGTCGGAAGCACGCAAGATGTTTCGCAAAAGCCCGTATCTGGCACAGTTTCCGGTGCTGAGCCTGCAGCCCGAGCAATTCTCGCGTTACCAGCTGCGCCGCTCCCGACGCGAAGACCATTTTTGCACCAGCGAAGTGGCAGCCCTGTGTCTGGAGCTGAGCAGCCACCACCAAGACCGGCGCGCAGGCAAGGTGCTGGAGCGCTATCTGGAGGTGTACACCCATCACTATCTGTGCGCTAAAAACCAGGTGCCTCCCAAGCTCGACAGTCCCGCACACTCTCGTTTGCAAACCGCGCTGCAGGCTGCTGACGCAGCGTAGCGGCAACGCTCACGCCATCGTCAAAACAGCAGTGCCTCCTCGCAGGGGACAGAATTTGCATAACACCTTGCTGTCTGAAGGCAATGGGACAATGCGTGCAATACCTGCACCATCGTGGTGTCAGGCCGTGAATTGCGAAACACCCCATGAAGTCTATTGTGAAGTTTGCTCTGGCTTCGGCTGCATTGACTGCAGCCGTTTTTACGCACGCAGCCCCTGCCTCCGGAGTGGATTCCCCCACCCTGCAGCGTTGGCAAGACGGCGGCACCGTGGTGATCGGTGTACGCGAAAGTGCCACCCCCATGTCATACGCCCTGGGCGCCAATGAGAAATTCGTCGGCTACCACACCGAACTGTGTGAAAAAGTGGTCAAGGCCATTGCGCCCAAGGCCCAGCTCCAATACATGGTGCTGACACCCCAGAACACCATGCCCTTGATCCAGAACGGCACGGCTGACTTCAACTGTGCAAGCATGACCAACAGCCTCAAGCGCCAGGACCAGGTGGCCTTCGGGCTGACCACCTATGTGAGCGAGGTGCGCATGGCCGTGGCCCAGCATCAGCCCATCACCAGCTTCAAGCAACTCGATGGCAAAAAGGTCAGTGTGCTGACCGGCACCACGGCCGTGCAAATCCTGCGCCGTTTTGCTGCAACACATGACATCAAATTCCAGACCGTGATGGCCAAGGACCAGTACGAGGCTTTCCTGTTGCTGGAATCCGGTCGCGTGGATGCCTTCGTGCTGGATGACAACATGCTGGCTGGCGTGATTGCACAAAGCAAGAACCCAGAAGGCTACAAGATTGTTGGTGAAGTGATTGGCGCAGAACCCATTGCCATCCAGTTCAGCAAAAGCGATCCAGCCATCAAAAAAGCTGTGGACGATGTGATCCGCCACATGATGTCCAATGGTGACCTGGAGCAGCTCTACCACAAGTGGTATATGCAACCCATTCCACCCAAGAACATGAACTTGAACCTGCCCATGGGCGAAACACTCAGGAAGATGATTGCCAGCCCCAACGATGTGCCGGTCGAGCAGTTTGAAAGCGTGCGTCAAACCCGCTGATGGCGAAGTCTTGCCCATAAAGAAACCGCCCAAACGGGCGGTTTCTTTATGGGCTTGGCAGCATTAGGAGCCTTTGCTGGCCCCTCTGCGACGCGCCAGCCAGGCGATGATTTCACCCATCACTCCACGGCGGAAAGCAAGTACGCAGATCACAAAAATGAAGCCGGTGACGATGGTGACCGACTCACCCAACGTACCGAACCATTCAAAACCAGTGAACTTGGCCAGCCACGTGCCCAAGTCGCCAATTTTGTTTTCCAGCGCCACCACAATGGCCGAACCCACGATGGGACCGGAGAGCGTCCCCATCCCCCCCATGAGGGTCATCAGCACGACGTGACCAGATGCTGTCCAATGCACATCGGACAAGGTGGCAAAACCCAGCACCACGGTCTTGAGCGAACCGGCCAAACCCGTGATGGCAGCCGACAGCACAAACACCAGCAGCTTGAAGCGGTTGACGTCATAACCCAGCGAGATGGCCCGGGGTTCATTTTCTTTGATGGCCTTGAGCACCTGACCAAAAGGTGAATGCACGGTGCGCACGATGACCAAAAAGCCCAGCACGCAGATCACCAGCGCCACGTAATACATGGTCAGGTCGTTGCTCAGATCGATCAGACCGAACAGCTTGCCGCGAGGCACGCCCTGCAGGCCATCTTCACCGCCAGTAAACGGGGCTTGCAGGGCCACGAAGAACAGCATCTGCGCCAGCGCCAGGGTGATCATGGAGAAGTAGATGCCCTGGCGGCGAATGGCCAGCCAACCCGCAACCAGGCCCAAGGCCGCACCACTCAGAGTGCCCAGGATAATGCCCAGCTCCGGCGTAGCCGTCCACACTTTGATGGCATGGCCTGCTACGTAGGCGGCGCCTCCCAGGAAGGCAGCATGCCCGAAAGACAGCAAACCTGTGTAGCCCAGAAGCAGGTTGAAGGCCGAAGCAAACAACGCGAAGCACATGAGCTTCATCACGAACACGGGATAGGCGCCAAAGAAGGGAGCCAGAATCAAGACCAGCAGCAACAAGCCGTAGCCAAAGAATGCAAGTTTCTTGGTTGTCATGGTGTGTGCCCCTGCTTATTTCTCTTTGCCGAACAAGCCGGCGGGGCGAATCAGCAAAACGATGACCATGATGACGAACACCACGGTGGACGATGCTTCGGGGTAGAACACTTTGGTCAGGCCTTCAATCACCCCCAGGCCCAGGCCTGTGAGAATGGAGCCCATGATGGAGCCCATGCCACCAATCACCACCACGGCAAACACCACGATGATGAGGTTCTGTCCCATCAGCGGTGTGACCTGGTACACCGGTGCAGCCAGCACGCCTGCAAAGGCAGCCAGTCCCACGCCAAATGCATAGGTCAGCGTGACCATCACAGGCACGTTGATGCCAAACGCTTCCACCAGACGCGGATTCTCCGTGCCTGCGCGCAGGTAGGCACCCAAACGGGTTTTCTCGATCACATACCAGGTGGCAAAGCACACGGTGATGGATGCCACCACGACCCAGGCACGATAGTTGGGCAGGATCATGAAGCCCAGATTGGTGGCGCCTTCAAGCAGCTCCGGCGTGTCGTAGCCCAGGCCCGATACGCCGTAGATGGAGCGAAACACCCCTTCAATCAGCAGCGATAGGCCCAGGGTCAGCAGCAGGCCGTACAGGTGATCGAGCTTGTAGATCCAGCGCAGCAAAAAGCGCTCGATCAAGATGCCAAAGGCACCGACCACAATGGGCGCCATGATCAGCATGACCCAGTAGTTGACGCCCAGATAGTTCATGGCCATCCAGGTGACCATGGCCCCCAGCATGAACAATGCTCCGTGCGCAAAGTTGATAACGTTGAGCAAGCCGAAGATCACGGCCAGCCCCAGGCTCAAGATCGCATAAAACGAGCCATTGACCAGCCCCAGCAAAAGCTGGCTGAGCAGGCCCGGCAATGAAACACCGAAGATTTCCATGAGAGAGACGCTATTGGTAGGACAAGGTAGCCCTGGAGCATGGAAGGCGCACGCCCGCTGGTGGCAGGCGCGCGCACCTCACATCACTTCCACAGGGCGCATTTGGTTTCGGCCTTGGTGGTCCAGACAGTGTCGGCAGGCAGGGTCTGCAACACCTTCAGATAGTCCCAAGGCTTTTTGGACTCCTCGGGTTTTTTGGCTTCCACGAGGTACATGTCGTGTGCGTAAGTGCCATCGGGGCGGATGGAGCCTTTGGCGTAGAAGTCCGACAGCGGCGTGCTCTTGAGGTACGCCATGACCTTGTCCGAATCGGTGGTCTTGACCGCCTCTACCGCCTTGAGGTACTGCATCATGGCCGAGTAGTCCGCGGCCTGGACATCGGTGGGCATGCGCTTGGTCTTGGCAAAGAACTTATCCGCGAACTTGCGCGACTCATCGTTCATGTCCCAGTACCAGCTGGTGGTGTGCAGCAGACCGGCCGTGTTCTTCAGGCCCAGCGAATGGATGTCGGTCAGGAACACCAGCAAACCGGCGGTCTGCATGTTCTTGTCGATGCCAAACTCCTTGGCCGCCTTGATGGAGTTGATGGTGTCGCCACCGGCATTGGCCAGGCCCAGGATTTGTGCCTTGGAGCTTTGAGCCTGCAGCAGGAAGCTGGAGAAATCCGAAGCATTGAGCGGATGGCGCACACTGCCCTTGACCGTACCGCCCTTGGCCTTGATCACTGCTGTGGTATCGGTTTCCAGCGCTTGGCCGAAGGCATAGTCTGCGGTCAGAAAGAACCAGTCCTTACCGCCTCGCTCCACCACTGCACCGCCCGTGCCTTTGGCCAGCGCCACGGTGTCATAGGCATAGTGGATGGTATAGGGGTTGCACTGTTCGTTGGTCAATGCCGAAGTGCCCGCGCCATTGTTGATGTGCGTCACTTTCTTTTCGTTGGCTACCTGGGAAACCGCCAGAGCCGTGCCCGAATTGGTGCCGCTGAAGATCAGGCTGATGCCCTGCGTATCAATCCATTCACGGGCCTTGCTCGCAGCGATATCGGCCTTGTTCTGATGGTCGGCAGTGAGCAGCTCGATCGGCTTGTCCAGCACCTTGCCGCCGAAATCATCAATGGCCATCTGCATGGCCAGTGCACCGTTCTTGCCCTCCACATCCGCATACAGGCTGGACATGTCCGTGACAAAGCCAATGCGCACTTTGTCCTGCGACTGCGCATGTGCGGTAGCGGCCATCAGGCCTGCGGCCCCGAGCATCAGGGCCAGTTTGGTAAAGGTGCGTTGCTTGTTCATTGCCTTGTCTCCTTGGTGGTGGCTCTCGCCTTGTGAACCATGGCCCGAAATGGGCCGCAAACACGATGTTGAGCAAACACAGAAATGGGGGCTAAATCCTGTTGCTGCCCGGTGTCATGCACGGTGCAGCAACAGGGCCCAGCTTCGGCTACGCGTTACTTCCACAACGCGCACTTGCTTTCTTCCTTGGTGGTCCAGACCTGCTCCGCTGGCAGCTTGCTCACCACCTTGTAGTAATCCCAGGCTTCTTTCGATTCCGCGGGAGACTTCACCTGCATCAGATACATGTCATGGGCATAGCGGCCATCAGGACGGATCACGCCTTGCGCATAAAAGTCCTGAATGGGCGCAGACTTCAGCACTTCCATCACCTTGTCGGCATCCGTCGTGCCCGCTTTTTCCAGCGCTTTCAGGTATTGCATGGTGGCCGAGTAATTCGCGGCCTGAATGTCGGTGGGCATACGCTTGGTCTTGGCCTGGAACTTGCGGCCAAAGGCACGCGACTCATCGTTCAGATTCCAATCCCAGCTGGTGGTCAGCAGCAAGCCTTCGGTGTTCTTTAAGCCCAGGCTGTGCACATCGGTCACGAACACCAGCAAGCCTGCCATTTGCATGCTCTTGTTGATACCGAATTCACGCGCTGCCTTGATGGCGTTGATGGTGTCGCCACCGGCATTGGCCAGACCCAGGATTTGCGCCTTGGAGTTTTGGGCCTGCAGCAGGAAACTGGAGAAATCCGAGGCGTTGAGCGGATGGCGCACACTGCCCTTGACCGTCCCCCCCTTGGCTTTGACCACGTTGGCCGTGTCCGACTCCAGAGAGTGGCCAAAGGCATAGTCCGCCGTCAAAAAGTACCATTCCTTGCCACCATTGGCGACCACCGCTGCACCGGTGCCCTTGGCCAGCGCCACGGTGTCATAGGCGTAGTGCACGGTATAGGGCGAGCACTGCTCATTGGTCAGCGCGGACGTGCCGGCACCGTTGACGAAGTACACCCGCTTCTTTTCCTGCGCCACCTTGGCCAGGGCCAGGCCCACGCCCGAGTTGGTGCCTCCCAGCAGCATGGTCAGATTCTGCGTATCGATCCACTCGCGCGCCTTGGTGGCCGCGATATCGGGCTTGTGCTGGTGGTCCTGCGTCAGCAGCTCGATCGGTTTGCCCAGCACCTTGCCGCCAAAGTCATCGATGGCCATCTGGATGGCCAGTGCGCCGTTCTTGCCGTCCACGTCCGCGTAGTTGCTGGACATGTCGGTGATGAAGCCGATCTTGATCTTCTCCGGCTCCTGTGCCTGGGCCATGCCGGCCACGGCCAGTGAAAGCGCGAGTGCGGTCAAAGGGGTGCGAATGGAATGCATCTCTGTCTCCTTGTTGTTATGTTGTTCTGGTGTTGTCGTCGTCAAACGGAAGTGATGGGATAGCGGCGCAATGCCCGGACTGCAGGTCACACACCCAGCAGCTCATTGAGCACGGGCATCTTGGCGTCCAGCTGTGGGGCGTCGAAAGTTTCGACAATGCGCCCATGCTCCATCACATAAAAGCGGTCGGCCAGGGGCGCGGCAAAACGGAAGTTCTGCTCCACCATGACGATGGTGTAACCCTTGGCACGCAGCGTGTTGATCATCCGGGCCAGTGCCTGCACGATCACGGGGGCCAGGCCCTCGGAAATTTCATCCAGCAGCAGCAAGCGCGCACCGGTGCGCAAGATGCGTGCAACAGCCAGCATTTGCTGCTCGCCCCCTGACAGGCGCGTGCCCTGGCTGTGGCGGCGTTCGGCCAGATTGGGGAACATGGCATAAATCTCGTCCACGCTCATGCCTTGCTCGCCCGTTTTGAGCTGTGGAGGCAGCAGCAGGTTTTCTTCGCAGGAGAGGCTGGAGAAAATGCCGCGCTCTTCAGGGCAGTAGCCCACGCCGAAGTGCGCAATCTTGTGCGTGGGCAGACCGATGCTTTCCTGCCCGTTGATCTTGACCGAGCCCTGACGCGACCCGGTCAACCCCATCACGGCACGCATGGTGGAAGTGCGACCTGCGCCATTGCGTCCCAGCAAGGTGACCACTTCACCGGGCTGCACCACCATGTCAACGCCGTGCAGCACGTGCGACTCGCCATACCAGGCTTCGAGATTGCGGATTTCCAGTGCGGCAACCATCAATGCGCTCCTTGCAGTTGACCGTCGGTGGTGCCCATATAGGCTTCCATCACCTGGGGATTGCTGGAGACTTCTGCGTAATTGCCTTCCGCCAGCACGGCACCGCGCTGCAGCACGGTGATGCGGTCGGCGATCGTGGAGATCACTTTCATATTGTGTTCGACCATCAAAATGGTGCGACCTTCGGAGACTTTCTTGATCAGTTGCGTGACACGGTCTACGTCTTCGTGGCCCATGCCCTGGGTAGGCTCATCCAGCAGCATCAACTCTGGCTCCATGGCCAGCGTGGTGGCAATTTCCAGGGCACGCTTGCGGCCATAGGGCAGATTGATGGTGATTTCATCGGCCATGTCGTCCAGGCCCACCTGCTTGAGCAGCTCCATGGCACGGCCATTGAGTTGGTCCAGCGAGCGCTCGCTTTTCCAGAAATGGAATGCCGTGCCCAGCTTGCGCTGCAGGCCCACGCGCACGTTTTCCATCAGCGTCAGATGGGGAAAGACAGCCGAAATCTGAAACGAGCGAATCACACCGCGGCGTGCAATCTGGGCAGGTGCTTCGCGGGTGATGTCCTGGCCGTTGAAGCGGATCTCGCCCGAGGTGGGCTCCAGAAACTTGGTGAGCAAGTTAAAGCAGGTGGTTTTACCCGCACCATTGGGGCCGATGAGTGCGTGGATGCTGCCGCGTTGCACCGAAAGATTCACTTTACTGACCGCAGTAAAGCCTTTGAACTCTTTGGTGAGATTGGTGGTTTGAAGAATGACGTCGCTCATGGCGCCCCAGCTACTCGGTGATGGAGGCGCAGCGCCGCGAGGTTTGTGGCCTTGTCACGCGCATGCACCGTACGAATGGTTGCGGTGCATCGTATGAACGGCCGTTTGACAGCACACTAGGATTTTCGCCTAAGCTCAATAACTTAAGCACTAACCCTAGCGCGCATCAACTCCTGAAAAACAGCTGACAAATCAAGGATTTGAGACTATTCGCTCCACGGCAACCTTGGGCAAACCCTGCTGTCGCCAAGGTGCTAGCAGCATGCAGTGCTCACAAAATTTGAGCGTGTTGTGCAGCGGTAGAAATAAAAAGAGAGCTACCAACACTTGCTGCATAAGGATTTCAAAACTAAAAATATCTGAAATGCTTATACAACGAGCGTTAGCAGCTCTTATTTTTCGCACTATTGCAGTGTTTCCTTGCTGTCTTTGGGCAAAGCCAAAGGCAATACAGGCACGCCTTCTTCCAGCAGTTCCAGGGCTTGCTGCGGCGTGGCCTGGCCGCGTATGGGACGCTCTGGCTCTTCGCCCTTGTGCATGCGCAGCGCCTGGTCTGCAAACTGCTCTCCCACATCTTCCGTTTTCTCGGCAATCCTGCGTGACAGCTGCAGCCAAGCCGCTTGTACCGCATGCAGCTTGCGATGGGCTTCGGACTGCGGTGCAGGTGCCGCCTGTGCCTCGGCAGGCACGCTGGTAGCAGGTGGCTGTGCTCCCAGATTCAGTCGCGGCGCACTCAGACCTTTGCGCAGCTGCGTGCTGCCGCACATCGGACATTCCACCAAACCCCGTTCCATCTGCTGACGAAAATCATCTTCCGAGGCGAACCAGCCTTCAAACACATGGTCAACGGGGCAGTGCAGGTCAAATACCTTCATGTCACAAAACAGCTGGGCCACAGTGGCAGGGACAAAGAAAAAAGGCAGAGTCGCAACCCTGCCTTTGTATGCGCAAGCCGAAGTTTAGCGGTTGCGCCGTTTGGCGAGATAACGCCAGACAAAACCCGGGAAAGCAAACGTCACAAACAGCGTGGCTGTGATGGCGTAGAACTCCCAGCCTTGCGGATAGATCTGGCCTGCGCGGCGCTCCAGCGCCAGAGCCAGCAGGCCCACCACAAAATACAGCAGCACCAGCTCAGCCAGGCGGCCCCACATGGGCTTCGTTTGCGAAGCAGCCACAGGGCCGGCAGCCAGCCAGCGCTCGTTCATAAACGGCAAATTGGCGGCCACCAGGGCCGCCAAGATTACCAACCAGATGGAAGCGGTTTGAGTCACGCTTCACATTATGGGTCAGGATGCCAGAGCACGGACGATGGCATCCGCACACAGAGACATCAAACCACCAGGAACAATGCCCAGGATCAAAACCAGTGCACCATTGACTGTCAGCACCACACGCACATCCCAGGGAGCGGATACCGTAGTGGCTGTAAGAGGCTTGTCAAAGTACATGACCTTGACCACGCGCAGGTAGTAGAACGCGCCAATCAGCGACATGATCACGGCGAACACGGCCAGACCGATGTAGAAACTCTGGCCCGAGGCCACCAGCGGCTGCAACACGGCAAGCTTGGCGTAGAAACCCACCAGCGGAGGAATACCGGCCATGGAGAACAGGCAGGCAGCCATGATGCCGGCGTACAGAGGGCTGCGCTGGTTCAGACCAGCCAGATCTGCAATCTCTTCGCTTTCAAAGCCTTCGCGCGACAGCAGCAGGATCACACCGAAAGCAGCCAGCGTGGTCAGCACATAGGTCACCACGTAGAACATGGAAGAGCTGTAGGCATTGGCAGCGCGGGTGGGGTCCACTTCGCTGCCGATCACGCCCGACAGCAGACCCAGCAGTACGAAGCCCATCTGCGAGATGGTGGAGTACGCCAGCATGCGCTTGATGTTGGTCTGAGCAATCGCGGCCAGGTTACCCACCAGCAAGGAGGCAATTGCCATCACCGCCAGCATTTGCTGCCAGTCGAAGGCCAGAGGCAACATGCCATCCACCAGCAGACGGATCACGATGGCAAACGCAGCCAGCTTGGGAGCACCACCGATCAATGCAGTGATGGCTGTAGGCGCGCCTTGGTAGACGTCAGGCACCCACATGTGGAAAGGTGCCACGCCCAGCTTGAAGGCCAGACCCGCCACCACGAACACCAGACCAAAGACCAGCACCTGGTGCTTGAGTTCACCCGAGCTGATGGCCTTGAACACTTCGCCAATGTCCAGCGAACCCGTCGCGCCATAGACCATGGACAGGCCATACAGCAAGAAGCCCGATGCCAGCGAACCCAGCACAAAGTACTTCATGGCGGCCTCGGTGGCCACGGTGTGGTCACGGCGCAGGGCCACCAGCGCGTAGCTGGCCAGGGTCAGCAGCTCCAGACCCAGATAGATCAGCAGCAGGTTGTTGGCGCTGATCATGATGAACATGCCCAGCAATGCAAAGGTCGACAGGCTGAACAGCTCACCGCCGCGCAGCATGTCACGGTCACCCGCGTAAGGGCGGGCGTAGACCAGTGTCACCATCATGGCGACGGTGGCAAAGCACTTGAGCCAGTTGCCCATGGCGTCGGAGACCACCATGTTGCTCCAGCCATAGAAGGTGTTGCCGCTGAGCGCATAGTTGGCCTGCATGACTGCAACCACGGCCAGGGTCAACATGGTCAGCACGTAGGTGCCGGTGCGGCGGGCGCTTTTCACGCCCAGGTCCACCAGAGTAATCACGCATCCCATGACCAGGAGCACGATCTCGGGGTAGATCGAAAGCCAGCTGATGTTGTCAATCATCTCAATCTCTCAGTTCAGTCTGGTCAGGGAAGCTTGGTTTGGGCTACGTGCTTGAGCAGCTCGGCCACCGAGGGGTCCATCACATCCGTGAAGGGCTTGGGATACAGACCCATGAAGAGCACGGCAGCAGCCAAAATGGCCAGCACCAGGAACTCACGGGCACCGATATCTTCCAGCTCCTTCACATTGTCGTTGGCCACGGGGCCCAGATACACGCGCTTGTACATCCACAGGGTGTAGGCCGCACCGAAGATCAGCGCGGTGGCAGCCAGCAGGCCCACCCAGAAGTTGAACTGCACGGCACCCAGAATCACCATCCACTCACCGACAAAACCGGCAGTGGCAGGCAGACCGCAGTTGGCCATGGCAAACAGCAGAGCAAAGGCTGCGAACTTGGGCATGGTGTTAACCACACCGCCGTAGGCCGCGATTTCACGCGAATGCACGCGGTCATACAACACGCCAATGCACAGGAACATGGCGCCAGAGACAAAACCGTGGGCAATCATCTGCACGATGCCACCGGATACGCCCAGGTCGTTGAAGATGAAGAAACCGAGTGTCACAAAGCCCATGTGTGCCACGGACGAATAAGCCACCAGCTTTTTCATGTCCTTTTGCACCAGTGCCACCATGCCCACATAGACCACGGCGATCAGCGACAGTGCAATCATCAGCCAGGCCCATTCGCGCGACGCATCCGGAGCGATAGGCAGCGAGAAGCGCAGGAAACCGTAGGCACCCAGCTTCAGCATGATGGCAGCCAGCACGGCCGAACCACCGGTAGGCGCTTCCACGTGCACGTCAGGCAACCAGGTGTGCACGGGGAACATGGGCACCTTCACTGCAAACGCAGCAAAGAATGCGAAGAACACCAGCGTCTGTGGCAGCGAACCCAGAGGCAATTGGTGCCATGTCTGGATGTCGAAACTGCCGCCCGACTGGTTGTACAGATAGATCACGGCAATCAGCGTGAGCAGCGAACCCAGCAAGGTGTACAGGAAGAACTTGAACGCTGCGTAGATCTTGTTGGGACCGCCCCAGATACCGATGATCAGGTACATGGGGATCAGGGTCGCTTCAAAGAACACGTAGAACAGCAAGCCATCCAATGCCGAGAACACACCGATCATCAGACCGGACAGCACCAAGAAAGCGCCCATGTACTGGTGCACGCGCTCGGTGATGTTTTCCCACGAAGCCAGCACCACGATGACCGTGATGAAGGCTGTCAGCGGTACGAACCAGAACGACAGGCCATCCAGACCGAGGTGGTAGTGGATGTTGAAACGTTCGATCCACAGCAGTTTTTCAACAAACTGCATGTTGGCCGAGGACGTATCAAAGCCTGTGTACAGCGGAACGGTGACCAGCAGGCCCAAGATGGAGCCAATCAGCGCGACCCAGCGCACGCCCTGTGCGCGGGAATCCTTGCCGAAGGCCAGCAGCAGAACACCAAAGACGATCGGTGTCCAAATGGCAAGACTCAACAAACCCATTTTTCTTCCTTACTTGTTGAGCCACACGAAGTAGGTCATGAGCAAGAAGATGCCCAGGATCATGACCAACGCGTAGTGGTAGATGTAACCAGACTGCAGCCAGCGGACCACCGAAGCGATCTTGCCCACCAGCTTCCAGGAACCATTCACGACGGCACCGTCGATCACAGCCTGATCGCCTGCCTTCCAGAACACGGTGCCAAACACACGTGCGCCACGCGCGAAGATGTTTTCGTAGACCCAGTCCACGCCGTACTTGCCTTCCAGTACCTGGTACAGGCCGATCTTCTTGGAGAAGGCCATGATGGAAGCAGGAATTTCAGGCTTGACCATGTAGAACACATAGGACACCACCACACCAGCCAGCGCCAGCCAGAAAGGTGCCGTCTGGAAGCCGTGCAGTGCCATAGGCAGCCAGCCGTGAATCTTTCCGGCCAACTCCGTCATGGCGGGGTGCTTGGCATGGTCAATGAAGATCACGCCTTCAAAGAAACTGCCAAACAACATGGGCATCAGCGCGATCGCACCGATCACCACCGAAGGAATGGCCAGCAGCACCAGCGGTGCAGTCACCACCCAGGGCGACTCATGGGGCTTGGCGTCGTGACCGTGACCATGGTCGTCATGCGCGTGATGGTCATCATGGTGGGCATCAGGGTTCTGGTCGTAACGCTCCTTACCGTGGAACACGATGAAGTACAGGCGGAACGAATAGAACGCCGTGATGAACACGCCCGCCAGCACGGCAAAGTTGGCAAAGCCGGATGCAGGCAGATTGGACGCGTGCACCGCTTCGATGATGGCGTCCTTGGAGTAGAAACCGGAGAAGAACGGTGTACCGATCAGCGCCAGGTTACCCAGCAGGAAGGTGATCCAGGTGATGGGCATGTACTTGCGCACGCCACCCATCCAGCGGATGTCCTGGTTGTGATGCATACCCATGATCACGGAGCCTGCCCCGAGGAACAGCAGCGCCTTGAAGAAAGCGTGGGTCATCAGGTGGAAAGTCGCGACCGAGTAGGCCGACACACCCAGCGCAATGGTCATGTAACCGAGCTGCGAGAGTGTGGAATACGCAATCACGCGCTTGATGTCGTTTTGGATGATGCCCAGGATACCCATGAACAGGGCCGTGATGGAGCCGATCACCAAGATGAAGTTCAAGGCAACGTCCGACAGCTCATATAGGGGCGACATGCGCGAAACCATGAAAATACCGGCAGTCACCATGGTCGCCGCGTGAATCAGCGCAGAGATAGGTGTGGGACCTTCCATGGAGTCAGGCAGCCACGCATGCAACGGGAACTGGGCCGACTTGCCCATGGCACCGATAAACAGACAGATGGCGGTTGCGGTGACCAGCGACCAGTCTGTGCCAGGCAGGGTCTGGGTTGCAAACTCAGGCAGCTTGGCAAAAATTTCGCTGTAGTTCAACGTACCTGTGTAGGCGGCAATCAGGCCAATACCCAGAATGAAACCGAAGTCACCCACACGGTTGACCAAAAAGGCCTTCATGTTGGCAAAGATAGCCGTCGGCTTCTTGTAGTAAAAACCAATCAGCAGGTACGACACCAGGCCCACTGCTTCCCAGCCGAAGAACAGCTGCAGCAGGTTGTTACTCATCACCAGCATCAGCATGGAGAAGGTAAACAGCGAGATGTACGAGAAGAAACGGTTGTAGCCGTCATCTTCTTCCATATAGCCCATGGTGTAGATGTGCACCATCAGCGACACAAAGGTCACTACACACATCATCATGGCGGTAATGGAGTCGATCAGGAAACCGACTTCCATCTTCAGGCTGCCAATCGTCATCCACTCATAAATGGTGGCGTTGAAGGTCGCGCCTTCAAACACCACGGCCTTGAAGGTCAAAGCCGAGAGGATGAAAGAGATCAGCACGCCCAGGATGGTGAGCGAATGGCTCACGCCACGGCCGAACTTGTTGCCACCAAAAGCGGTGCCGAATATGCCTGCCAGCACAGAACCTGCCAGCGGAGCCAGCGGTACTGCCAGGAGCATGGATGCAGAAAGTGTTTGACTCATTCTTCAGAACCTTGCAAATACCGGCCACTCAACCCTTGAGGGTGTCGAGATCTTCCGCATTGATACTGGACTTGTTACGGAATAGCAGCACCAGGATGGCCAAGCCAATCGCCGACTCTGCGGCCGCAACCGTCAGGATGAAGAACACAAACACCTGGCCATGCATATCGCCCAAATAGTGCGAGAAAGCCACGAAGTTGGTGTTGACGGCCAAGAGCATCAACTCAATGCACATCAACAGGACGATCAGGTTTTTCCGGTTCAGAAAAATACCGATCACCGAGATGGCAAAGAGCATGGCTCCCAGCGTCAGAAAGTGCCCTAGTGTGAGCGTCATTTTTTCTCCTCCACGGCTACTTCTCCCTCAGCTGCAGCGGGTGCAACCGGAGCCTTTGTGGCTTCCATCTTGACCAAGCTCACGCGGTCTTCAGCACGCACGCGAATCTGGATGGCGGGGTTGATAGCCTTTGTGTCCTTGCGCTTGCGCATGGTCAGTGCAATCGCAGTGATCATCGCAACCAGCAGCAAGATGGCCGCGATTTCGACGGGGTACAGGTACTGCGTGTACAGCAAACGACCCAATGCCTGTGTGTTGGAGTAAGGCAGCACCTCGCCCTGAGCGTTCAGCAGCGCAGCAGCGGGTTTGGCTTCGTCGACAGTACCAAAGCCTGCCATCAGCACCAGCGCCATTTCCAGCGCGACTACAGCGCCAATAAAGGCTGCTACGGGAAAGTGCTTCCAAAAGCCCTGTCGTACGCGATCGATGCGGATGTCCAGCATCATCACCACGAACATAAACAGCACCATCACCGCGCCCAGATAGACCACGACCAGGGCAATGCCCAGGAACTCTGCCTTGAGCATCAGCCAAATAGCTGCAGCCTGCGAGAACGCAAGGATCAGATTCAGCACAGCATGCACAGGGTTGCGCGATGTGATGACTCGGAAGGCTGCAAACAGCATCACCGCCGAGAAGAGATAAAAGAAACCAGTTTTGGCGTCCATGATTCGAATCTTTCTGGATCAGGAGCCGCTTTAGCGGTACTTGGCATCGGCTGCCTTGGCAGCTGCGATGTCGGCTTCATAGCGGTCACCCACGGCCAGCAACATGTCCTTGGTGAAGTACAGGTCGCCACGCTTTTCGCCGTGGTATTCGAAGATTTGTGTCTCCACGATCGAGTCCACCGGACAGCTCTCTTCGCAGAAACCGCAGAAGATGCACTTGGTCAGGTCGATGTCATAACGTGTGGTGCGGCGCGAGCCGTCATCACGCACATCCGACTCAATCGTGATTGCCATGGCGGGGCACACAGCCTCGCACAGCTTGCAGGCAATGCAGCGCTCTTCGCCATTGTCATAACGACGCAGGGCGTGCAGGCCACGAAAGCGTGGCGACAAAGGTGTCTTTTCTTCAGGGAACTGAATGGTGACGCGTGGTGCGAAGGCCTTGCGACCTGTCAGCGCCATGCCCTTGAACAATTCCCAGAGCATGAAGCTCTTGAAGAAATCCTTGATAGAAAAAGGTGTAGCAGCAACAGCAGCCATGGTGTCCCCGCTTAATTCCAAATATTCCAAGGCGAGTGCAGCCATGCACCCACAATGACCAGCCACACCAAGGTGACAGGGATGAAGATCTTCCAACCCAGACGCATGATCTGGTCATATCGGAAGCGCGGGAACGTGGCGCGAATCCAGATGAACAGGCTCACCACAAACGCCGTCTTCGCTGCCAGCCAGATCCAGCCAGGAATGAAGGACAAGGCTTCCACAGGTGGCAACCAGCCACCCAGGAACATGGTCACGGCCAAGATGGACACGAGCCACATGCTGGCGTATTCCGCCAGGAAGAAGATCGCGAAACCCATGCCGGAGTATTCCACCATGTGGCCGGCCACGATTTCCGATTCGCCTTCCACCACGTCGAAGGGGTGGCGGTTGGTTTCGGCAACGCCCGAAATCATGTAGACGAAGAAAATGGGCAACAAAGGCAGCCAGTTCCAGGACAGGAAACTCAAGCCCATGTCGGCAAATTGTCCCTGCCCTTGGCTCAGCACGATCTGCGTCAGATTCATGCTGCCCGTCACCATGATCACCACCAGGAAGCAGAAGCCCATGGCGATTTCATAGCTGATCATCTGTGCCGAAGCACGCAAGGCGCCCAAAAAGGCGTACTTGGAGTTCGAAGCCCATCCCGCAATGATCACGCCATAGACTTCGATCGAAGTGATGGCCATGATCAGCAGCAGGCCTGCATTCACATTCGCCAGAGCCACTTCAGGTCCGAAGGGAATGGCAACCCACGCAGCAAGCGCGGGCATGATGGCCATCACAGGACCGACATAGAACAGCCCCTTGGATGCCACGGTAGGCATGATGAGCTCTTTGGTCAGCAGCTTCAAGCCGTCGGCCATCGGCTGCAGCAATCCCCAGGGACCTACGCGGTTCGGACCTGGACGCACCTGCATCCAGCCCAGGAACTTGCGCTCCCACAGGGTCAGATACGCCACTGCGATCATCAAGGGCGCCACGATAGCAACAATGCCCAGCAGGATCCAGAGCACAGGCCAAGCTGTGTCAGTCCACCAAGTGGCATCAATCAGGCCAGCGCCTGCCATCTTGAGTTCATCAATCATGCGGCACCTCCCTGACGTGCCAGGCGCGCATCAGCTGTCAATTGCAGCGACGTCGCACGACGGACAATGCTGTCCAGTTGATAGATGCTTGCCACAGCTGGCTCGGCAGCCACACCGTCTGTGACTTGCGCTGCCACCTTGGTCGCATTGCTCAATGCCTGTGCAGGCACAGCAGTGGTGCCTGCGCCGATGGCTGTGGCCAGCACATCCTGCGAGGAGTCGTAATCCGCACCTTGCACACCAAGCAGATTGGCCAGTACACGCAGTACCTTCCATGCAGGACGCGCTTCGCCCTGAGGCTTGACCACGGCGTGGAAGCTCTGGACGCGACCTTCCGCATTGACGAATGTGCCTGAGGTTTCTGTGAAGGGCGCGATGGGCAACAGCACATCGCTGATTTCCATGTTGGCCTTGAAGGGGCTCAAGGTCACGACCATTTCTGACTTGTTCAACCCTTGCAATGCCTGTTGGCCTGCAGCCGAGTCGAAGGCTGGTTCGTTGTTCAGCAAGATCGCTGCCTTCAAGCCGCCTGCCATCATCTGTGCAGCATTCAAGCCATTGCTCTGAGGCTGAGCCTTCACCCACTGTGCACCCACAGTGTTGGCGGCCTCTGTCAGGTAGCCGACAGTAGCACCCGTGTGCTCGCCGATCCAGTTGGCCAGTGCCAGCAATTCATCAGCTTGTGCATGGTGTGCGGCAGCATTACCCAGCAACACAGCCTTGCGCTCGCCAGCGAGCAATGCCTGGGCAATCGCTTCAGCTTCCGGATTGCTTTGTGCCGCCACGGGAGCTGCAACACCCTTGGCCTGTGCCACTGCAGCAGCAATATCAGCCAAGGCTTGTGCCCAGTCTTGCGCGGCAACCACAGAAGCGGTCACGGGCATCGCCCAGTCGTACACCTGTGCATTGAGTGCAAATACTTGTGCACCCTTCTTGATGGCCTGACGAATGCGCTGCGCGAACAGCGGATGGTCTTTACGCAGGTTCGAGCCCACCACCAGTGCTGCTTGCAATTCGGACAGCGAGGCAATCGAAGTACCCAACCAGCGCACACCTTCGGCGGCATTGAATTGCGCATTGCGCAAACGCCAATCGATGTTGTCACTGCCAATACCGCGCAACAACTGCCCCGTCAGGAACAGCTCTTCCAGGGTGCTATGCGGGCTGACCAAGGCGCCGATGCTCTGCGCACCATGCTGATCCTTGATTTGCTTCAAACCGTTGGCCACATACTCGAGCGCGGTCTGCCAATCCACAGTCTTCCATTCACCGCCCTGCTTGATCATCGGCAGTGCCAGACGTTCTTCGCTGTTGAGCGCTTCATAGGAGAAACGGTCACGATCGGCGAGCCAGCACTCGTTCACCTCTTCGTTCTCGAAAGGAACAACGCGCATGACCTTGTGGTTCTTCACCTGAACGATCAGGTTCGCACCAGTAGAGTCGTGAGGCGATACCGACTTGCGGCGTGACAGCTCCCACGTACGTGCGCTGTAGCGGAAAGGCTTGCTGGTGAGTGCACCCACGGGGCACAGATCGATCATGTTGCCCGACAGCTCGGAGTCCACGGTGTCACCGATCACGGTCGTGATCTCGGAATGCTCACCGCGGTTGACCATACCCAGCTCCATGACGCCAGCCACTTCTTGGCCAAAGCGCACACAGCGGGTGCAGTGGATGCAGCGCGTCATCTCTTCCATGGAGATCAGCGGACCCACGTCCTTGTGCGGCACGACGCGCTTCTCTTCTTCGTAGCGCGAGCCTGTGCCACCGTAGCCAACAGCCAAGTCTTGCAGCTGGCATTCGCCCCCTTGATCGCAGATGGGGCAATCCAAGGGGTGGTTAATCAGCAAGAACTCCATCACCGACTGCTGTGCCTTGATGGCCTTGTCGCTCTTGGTGCGAACGATCATGCCTTGCGTCACTGGTGTCGCACAGGCTGGCAGGGGTTTCGGAGCCTTTTCCACTTCCACCAAGCACATGCGGCAGTTGGCAGCAATGGAAAGTTTCTTGTGGTAGCAAAAGTGCGGAATGTAGGTGCCGGCCTTCTCTGCAGCATGCATGACCATGCTGCCAGGAGCAACCTCCACCTTTTTGCCGTCTAGTTCAATTTCAACCATATGTCTCTCGCCTCTCGCGATCAGGCAACTGTGGAGCCCGACTTCGCAGCCGCGGCAATCTTGGCTTCAAACTCGTGGCGGAAATGCTTGATCATGGCGCGCACAGGCATTGCAGCCGCATCGCCCAGTGCACAAATCGTGCGACCCATGATGTTCACGGACACGGAATCCAGCAACTCGATATCTTCCGGACGACCTTCACCTTCCTGGATACGCTTCACCACGCGCCACAACCAGCCCGTACCTTCGCGACAAGGTGTGCACTGGCCACAGGATTCGTGCGAATAGAAATACGACAGGCGCAACAAGCACTCCACCATATCGCGCGAATCGTCCATGACGATCACAGCCCCAGAACCCAACATGGAACCTGCTTTGGAGATGGAGTCGTAGTCCATCGTGCATTCCATGATGATGGACGCCGGCAACACGGGAGCGGAAGAACCG
>JAEYRT010000158.1 GCA_023435325.1 Pseudomonadota bacterium
CAAGATGCTCTATCAGCAAAGGGCCAACCTGTATGACGAAGAGCTGCTGCGCATTTCCGTCAGCACTTTGACGGCCTTGCCCCCCGGCACGATCGTGCGCCTTGCCAATGGCGAACTGGCCGTTGTGCGCACACGGCAGAAAAAGGGGGCACAGCCAGATATCTGGACGCTTTATGACAGAAATGGCATGCCGGTCATGAAGCCCCAGCACCGCGATGCTGGCAATCCGGAATATGCCATTACGGGCGTATTGCGCGTTGAAGAATGCCGATCCGCCATCCTGGTGATGAAACGCTTGTGGACCCAACCCTAACCGAGCCCAACATGAAGAAGAACTTTCCTGTGACATCGCAAGAAATAGAAGTTCCAGAAGGCATTTCTCTCGTCTCCAAAACCGATCTCAAAGGAATCCTGACCTACGCCAATAACGCTTTTGTCGAAATCAGCGGTTATGAACAGGAGGAATTGCTGGGCAAGAGCCACAACATCGTGCGTCACCCCGACATGCCTGAAGCTGTGTTCAAGGACATGTGGGCCACCCTGCGAAGCGGCAAGCCCTGGCAGGGCCTGATCAAGAACCGCTGCAAAAACGGCGACTTTTACTGGGTTGAAGCCTGTGTCGTGCCCATTCGCCGCAATGAGCAGACCATTGGCTACATGTCCGTGCGCCAGCGCACCAAACCTGAAGCGGTGGCTGCTGTCCAGAAACTGTATGAGCGAGTGGCAGCGCAAGGCATGCCCCGGATCCTGAAAATGCCATCCTGGGTAGGCATCCGGTTTGGCATGCGTGCGGGCACTGTTTTTGTGGCCTTGATGATGCTGGCTGGAGGCGCGCTGGGGATTGGTGGCCTGAAGCTGGCCGATGCGGCCTTTACCCGCATGTATCAGGAACAGTTCGAACCGGTCACGGCCGTAGGCCAAATTGAGGCACAGCTCAATGCCCTGCGTGCCAGCATGCTGGAGTCCCAGCTCTCCCGAGACAACCAGATACCCACAGGCAGAGCCACGTCCTATGTAGAGCAACTCCAGGGCCACTACGACGAAATAGACGAAATTTCCGACAAGCTGGACGGAGCTGCGCTGGCCGCCTCCGCAAGCAATGCGCCTTTGACCCAGGCTCTGCAACGCTATATCGAAGAGGGGCGAAAAATCGTCCACCAGGCATCCGTCGGTGATGCAGCAACGGCCAGTCTTTCACCGGCCACATTCAACCAACTGCTGGATCTGGAGCGCAAGGCCAGTCTGACGGCACAGGCATTGCGCCAGTCCCTGAGCAATGCTGCACAGCAGGAATTCGCCCAAACCCTGGAGCGCAATGCAAGCATTCGCCAATTTGCTGTCGTCGGCATTGCACTGGGCCTGCTGATCGTCGCGGTGGTCGGACGCCTGTTCATCAGCGGTATCGTCAACCCCCTCAACGCCTCCATCCGCCAGCTCAACCGCATTGCCGAAGGTGATTTGCAAGGCAAGATCGAGCTCTCAGGCACGGGTGAAACCGCCCAGCTCAACCATGCCTCGGCCGTCATGCAGCTGCACCTGAAAGTGATGCTGGACGAGATCGCGCTGGCTGCACGCAGCATCCACCGCCACTGCAAAAAGCTCAATGCCGCTTTGTACGAAGTGACGGAACACTCCGAAGCCCAGCACGATCAGGTGTACTCCGCCATTCGCGCGCTGGATGCGGCCACTGCCGAAACCCGCGATTTGAGCGAGCGTGCCGAGCGCCTGCTCAACATGGCCCAGGCGCCTGATGAAACCCTGAGCCACGAAATCCGGGACCTGGCCACTGCCACCCGCTTGACCGCCTTTGGCGCGGAAGAAGTCGCAGCCTCCATGCACCAGGTGGCCAGCCTGATTGTGGAAAACCGCGGCGAAGCGCAACTGGCCTGGCAAGCCTCCGAGGAGCTGATGCACACTGCCCGCGAGCTCAACAACTTGGTGGATTTTTTCGAACCCGAAAAGCAAGAGGCTTAGAGCCGATCACAGCCCCCGGCAGAACCAAGGTTGGCGACTGGGAGAAAGGCCGGGCCAGGCCGGGCTGTGCCGCGCAGGCAGGCACAGCAACAACGCACAGGCATAGGGTTACCGGCTCTCAGTGCTGCAGCTGCGCCCAGACCTTGTCCAGGCGCTTGCCGCTCACCGGGTACGGCGTGCGCAGCTCTTGGGCAAAAAAGCTCACGCGCAGCTCTTCAAGCATCCAGCGGTACTCCTGCATGCGGGCGTCGACCTGGCCCTTGCGCTCAGCCACCAGGCGCCAGTAGCGCTGCTCCAGCGGCTGCAACTCCTTGAGCTTGGCGGCATCGCGGGCCGGGTCTGCCCGGTATTTGTCCAGGCGCGTGGTAATGGCCTTCAAGTAACGCGCATAGTGGCCCAGCTGCGTCCACGGCGCCACGGCAATAAAGTTCTTGGGCATGAGCTTGTTCAACTGCTCACCCGCGTCCTTCGTCGCCTCGGGCGCGTTCTTGGTGTCCTTGATCTTGCGCGCAGCGGCTGCGTACTCGGTCAGGATCACGCCCGCCATGCGTGCCACTTCGTTGGCGATTAGGGTCAGGCGGCCACGGCCGTCCTGCACACGCTGCTTGAAGTCGGCCTCGTTGGCAGGCAATGGGTCTTGCAAGAATGCGCGGTCAATCGCCACATCAATGATTTGCTGGCGCAGCTCTTCCTGCGTGCCCAGCGGCATATAGGCGACGGCCATTTTTTGCAGATCCGGAATGTTCTTTTCCAGATATTTGAGCGCATCCTTGATCTGCAGCGCAAACAGGCGGCGCAGACCGACGCGGTGCTTGGCTGCGGCCACTTCGGGTTCGTCAAACACCTCGATACCGACTTCGGTGCCATGGTCGATCAAGGCCGGGAAACCAATCAAGGTGGTGTTGCCCTTGCTGATTTCCATCAGCTCCGGCAGCTCACCAAAAGTCCATGCGGTATAGCGCTGCTCGGCCTTTTGTGCAGGAACAGATTTGCTTACCGGTTTAGCATTTTTAGGAGCTGCTTGCGCCTGCTGTTGCTTGTTTTCAGATACTTTTATATCTGAAGTGCCTGATTTATCTACGCTAGCAGCTACTTTTAATGAAGCCAAGGCCTGGAACGCGCCACGTGCCTTGGCGCCCCATTCCGCCTTGAGCGCGGCCAGATTGCGGCCCTGACCCAGCTGGCGGCCATGCTCGTCAATCACGCGGAAGTTCATGAACAGGTGCGGGCTGAGCATGTCGAGCTTGAAGTCGGCGCGTTTGACATCCAGCGAGGTCTCATCACGCACCTGCTTGAGCAGCACATCAATCAAGCCGCCCTTGGCCCAGCGTTCGGACTGCGTGAACAGCTCGGCCAGACGCTGTGCACTTTCGGGCAGCGGCACAAAACGGCTGCGCGGGCGCTGCGGCAGGCTCTTGAGCAACGCCTGAATCTTGTCCTTGAGCATGCCGGGCACCAGCCACTCGGCACGCTCTTCCGAAACCTGGTTGAGCACAAACAGCGGCACGGTCACCGTCACGCCGTCGCGCGCATCGCCGGGGTTGTGCAGGTAAGTGGCCGAACAATCCACGCCGCCGAGCTTGATGACCTTGGGGAAGTTGTCTGTGGTGATGCCTGCGGCCTCATGGCGCATCAACTCGTCCCTGGACAAGCGCAGCAACTCGGCCTGCCCCTTGCTGGCCGTGCGGAACCACTTGTCAAAGGTCGCACCGCTGTAGATGCCCTTGGGGATGTGCTGCTCGTAAAAAGCGTAGATCAGCTCATCATCCACCAGCACGTCCTGGCGGCGGGACTTGTGCTCCAAGTCCTCGATCTTGCGCACCATCTTCTGGTTGGCGGGCAGGAAGTGCCATTGCGTATCCCACTGCCCTTCGACCAGCGCCTGGCGAATGAACATGGTGCGTGCCGCATCCGGATCGACGCGGCCGTAGCTCACGCTGCGGCCGTTGTAGACCACCAGGCCATACAGCGTGGCGCGCTCCTGCGCCACCACATCGGCCTGTTTTTTGGACCAATGTGGATCCAGCAGTTGTTTCTTGAGCAGGTGCGCGCCCACTTCTTCCAGCCACTGCGGCTCAATCGCTGCAATGCCACGGCCATACAGGCGCGAGGTTTCCACCAACTCTGCCGCCACAATCCAGCGGCCGGGCTTCTTGCTCAGGTGCGCGCCAGGGTGGGGGTGGAACTTGATGCCGCGTGCGCCCAGGTAGGCATCGCTTTCCTCTCCCTTGTAACCGATGTTGCCCAGCAGTCCGGACAGCATGGACAGGTGCACGGCGTCATAGCCTGCGGCTTCGTTATTGATCAGCCATTTCTGCTCTTTGACCACCGTCAGCAGCTGGCTGTGAATGTCGCGCCACTCGCGCACGCGGCGGATGTTGATGAAGTTCTGGCGCAGCAACTGCTCCCACTGGCGGTTGCTGAGCTTGTGCGTGGCTTCTGCCTCCTGCGGCTCCGCCGGATTGAACAGTGCCAGGCGCTCTTGTACCGTGCCTTCGACCTGCGCCCCGCTGGCGCGCTGGCTCACCGGCAAAAAGGCCTGGTTGCGCGCACTGGGTTTGGCAGCTGGCGCGTTTTGCGCTGCCATTTCACGGCGTGTCCTGGCGACCACCTTGCCGCCGCGTGCGTCATGCAGCCACTTCCACAGGCGCAGGTAGCCGGTGAATTCGCTTTTCTCGTCATCAAACTTGGCGTGCTGCTGGTCAGCCTGTTGCTGGGCCTCCAAGGGCCGGTCACGCACGTCCTGCACGCTCAATGCGGCGGCAATGATTAACACCTCTGCCAGCGCCCCACGCTCGCGCGCTTCCACGATCATGCGGCCTACGCGCGGGTCCAGCGGCAGGCGCGACAGTTCCTTGCCCATGTGCAGCAGGTTGCCACGCTCGTCCACCGCGCCCAGTTCTGCCAGCAGCTGGTAGCCGTCGGCAATGGCGCGACCCGAAGGAGCTTCCAGAAACGGGAAGTTCACCACATCGCCCAGGCCCAGCGACTTCATGCGCAGAATCACACCGGCCAGCGAGGAACGCAGAATTTCCGGGTCGGTAAACGGCGTACGGCTGCTGAAGTCTGCCTCGTCATAGAGGCGAATACAGATACCGTCAGCCACACGACCGCAGCGGCCTGCGCGCTGATTGGCGGCGGCCTGTGAAATGGGCTCAACCAGCAACTGCTCCACCTTGGAGCGGAAGGAATAACGCTTCACACGTGCCGTGCCCGCATCGATCACATAGCGGATGCCCGGTACCGTGAGCGAGGTTTCCGCCACATTGGTGGCCAGCACAATGCGTCGGCCCGTGTGACCATCAAAAATACGGTCTTGCTCGGCCTGTGACAGGCGCGAGAACAGCGGCAGCACCTCGGCACTGCGCAAGGCGGGTTGGTGCTGCAAGTGCTTGCGCAAATGGTCGGCCGCTTCGCGGATTTCACGCTCACCGGGCAGGAACACCAGAATGTCGCCGCCCTTGGCACCGCCGCTCCAGAGTTCGTCCACGCCATCGGCGATGGCATCGTTGAGGTCGTAGTCCTTTTTTTCCTCAAACGCCCGGTAGCGCACTTCCACGGGATAGGTGCGGCCCGAAACCATGATCACGGGCGCAGGGCCGTTCTTGCCTTCGAAGTGCTTGGCAAAGCGCTCGGCGTCGATCGTGGCGGAGGTCACCACCACTTTGAGGTCCGGGCGCTTGGGCAGAATCTGCTTGATATAGCCCAGCAAAAAGTCGATGTTCAGGCTGCGCTCGTGCGCCTCGTCGATGATCAGGGTGTCGTACTGTTTGAGCAGCGGGTCGGTCTGCGTCTCGGCCAGCAAGATGCCGTCGGTCATCAGCTTGACCGAAGCACCCTTTTGCAGCGTGTCCTGAAAACGCACCTTGTAGCCCACCACCTCGCCCAGTGGCGTGTTCAGCTCTTCAGCAATGCGCTTGGCGACCGATGAGGCCGCGATACGGCGTGGCTGGGTGTGGCCAATCAGGTGGCCGCGCACATTCCCCTGGGCATCGGGTACCTGGTTGACCTTGCCTCGTCCCAGCGCCAAGGCAATCTTGGGCAGCTGCGTGGTTTTGCCCGAGCCGGTTTCGCCGCAGACGATGATGACTTGGTGGCGGTCCATGGCCTCCATGATTTCTTCACGGCGGCTGGATACGGGCAAGGACTCGGGGAACGTGATCTTCAAAGGCATAAGGGGCGCAATTATCCCAGCACACGACCAGCCGTGCCGCACCATGGTTTAGGCGAAAAAAATCCCTGCAGCCATTGCCGCAGGGATTTTTTGCAGGCAGCGAGCAAGCACCCGCGGCTGCACCGTTCAGTCCCGTTTGGTATCGACGTAGCCGGCGCCCAGACCAAAATTCAAACCGCCCTGGGCAAAGGAATAACCCACGTCACCCCCCAGGTAGACATTGTTCTTGCCCAGATAGGCAACCCCCACGTTCGGGCGAATGCCGCGATCCGCAAACGAATAGTCCAGCCCCAGATAACCTGCGGCCTTGTCTTCCTTGTCAGTGGAGAACACCTTCACTCCCAGCGCCGGACCCGCAACGGGTTTGGGACCACCAAAAGTCCATGACAAACCCACACCCACACCGGCTCCTGCCAGTGCCGTCGTGGACAAAGTGGCTGCAGCAATTGCACTGCAGGCGATAGCGACAAACTTTGCCTTCATATGAAAGACCTCCTGATCCATAGCAAACGATGAACGGTCATTCTGGGGGCCGCCTGCGGCTTGCTGTCGGCCCAATGTCTGATCGCCTTGTCAGACGGCGTGCCTGTCGCAATTCCTTGCATGCGCAGGGTATAGACCCGGGGTGGCAACGTATGCCTGCTGTGCCCGGTGCTATGCTCGGGCGCATCCGATACTGACCGGGCCTTGCTGCCCGCCGCTCCCTCCCTTCCTATGGTTTCTTTGATTGCTTTGGCCGCACCGCTGCTGGCGCTGTGGCTGTGGTATCCCTTGTTGCGTCTGCATTCCCGGGCATTTTGGTGGTGCCTGGTTCTGACCTCGCTGTGCGGCGTGGCGCCTGCCCTGCTGATCCTGGTCATGCGCCGCGAGATGATGGATTTCTTCTGGGTTTCACACTTGCAGCTGGTCAGCGGCGGCTTGTTCGCCGCCATCGGCATGGGTCTGGTCTGGGCCCTGCTGCGCGATACCCTGGCTCTGGTGCTGCGCCTGGTGCGCGGCCCGGGCGGCGCACGTGCCGTGCTGGCACCGCGCAAGACGGCGGTAGTCATGGCATTGTTGACGCTGCTGTGTGCCTACGGCCTGGTGCAGGGCATCAAAGTGCCCACGGTCAAGGAGCATGAGATTGCCTTGCCGCGCCTGCCTGCGGAACTCAACGGTCTGCGCATCGCCATCCTGGCAGACATCCATGCCACACCCGTGAACGATGCCGCCTATGTGGCGGCCTTGGTGGAACGCACCAATGCGGCCCGACCCGATATGGTGGTGCTGCCTGGCGATCTGGTGGATGGCGATGCCCCCCGCCAAAAGGGCAATATCGCGCCCCTGGCCGCACTCAAGGCACCCTTGGGCGTCTGGTCGGCCCCTGGCAACCACGAGTACTACAGCGGCTATGACGCCTGGGCCCGGGTCTTCCAGGATTTGAACCTGAACTATCTGGCCAACGAGGCCCGTGTGCTGGAAGTACGTGGCCGCAAGCTGGCCATTTCCGGCGTGGGCGATCCTGCCTACGGACGTCTGTCACAGCAAAACACCGATCCCCAGGTGCCCGAAGGCGTGCCCCCCGACATTCAGGCTGTGGCCCGCCAAGCCCAGGCCGGTGGTGCCGAGTTCCATATCCTGCTGGGCCACCAGCCCAAGATGGCGCGCAGCTATGCCCCGCACGGCATTGATCTGCAAATTGCCGGTCACACCCATGGCGGCCATATCCGTGGCATGGACCAGTGGCTGGTGGCCCCGGCCAACGATGGTTTTGTGCGCGGCCTGTATGAAGTCGGCCCCATGCGCTTGTTCATCAGCAGCGGCGCAGGACTATGGCCAGGTTTTGCGGTGCGCCTGGGCGTGCCCTCCTCGATTGATGTGCTGGTGCTGCGCCGGGCTGCTCCCTGACGCTTTCTGTTGCGCTCCGCACCCAGGCTCTGCCACCCTGGGCAGGCCATGGAGCCTTTTTTCAGTGCCAGGCTTGGCGGGCCCGATCCAGACAGGGCAAATCGCGCTGTGCCACCCATCCCGCCTGCGCGGCCAGATCTGCAGGCAAGGCACTGTGCTGCGCCAGCTGCCGCCACACGGCCTGCACCTTGTAACTGCGGACAGAGGACGGCGCTGCCTCACCCCATTGCGCGGTGCGCTGCAAGGCCAGCACCACCAGGCGTTCTGTACGTCGCAACGCGGGTGTTGCCATCGAGTTGGTACGCCGCCACTGCTGTAGCAGCAGCATGGTGGTCTGCATTGCGCGCAAGGACAGGCCCATGGGAGGCAGCATCTCCCGCTCGCCACCCCGGGTTTTGTCTGCCCAGCGCACCAGCCGCAGCAAACGGTGGTGCAGTTGCGCGTACCACGTCGCTCCCGGCAAGCGCGCCTGCGCAGAATTTTTTTCTTCCAGCAAACGCCGCGCCAGAGCAGGCACTTCGTCCACCATCACGCGCACCAGGGTTTGCATGCGACCGTGGGCATCGGTGGGATAAATCCAGCGGTACAG
>JAEYRT010000199.1 GCA_023435325.1 Pseudomonadota bacterium
CATCACCTCCGACGACATTCTGGCCATGACCGAGGATGGCGCACGCGCCGGGGTGCTGGCCGAGCGTGAGCAACAGGCCATTGCCAACATCTTCGAGCTGGACACACGCACCGTGGCCTCGGCCATGACCCAGCGTGACCGCATTGCCTATTTCCTGCGCGACGACCCCGATCACGTCATCCGTGCGCGCATTGCCGAAGAGCCGTTTTCCACCTACCCGGTGTGCGAGGGCGATATCGACCACATCGTGGGCTACGTGGACGCCAAGGACTTGTTCCAGCGGGTGCTCAACAACCAGCCCATTTCCCTGCAGGACGACAGCCTGATCCGCAAGATCCTGCTGGTGCCCGACAAGCTGACGCTGGCCGAAGTGCTGGACCAGTTCCAACAGGCGCACGAAGACTTTGCCGTGATCCTGAACGAGTACAGCCTCGTCGTGGGCGTGGTGACGCTCAACGATGTGATGAGCACCGTGATGGGTGACCTGGTTTCGCCCGATGATGAAGAGCAGATCATCCGCCGCGATGAGTGCTCGTGGCTGATCGACGGTGTCACGCCGATTGACGATGTGATGCGGGCGCTGGGCCTGGAAGAGCTGCCCAACGAGGAAGAGTACGAAACGCTGGCCGGTTTCCTCATGGTCATGCTGCGCCGCGTGCCGCGCCGCACCGACAGCGTGGACTGGGACGGTTTTCGCTTCGAGGTGATGGACGTGGACAGCTACCGCATCGACCAGGTGCTGGTCACGCGCCTGAGCGATGCCGAGCGCAATGGTGCTGATTCCAAGGCTGCCACCTTGTCCGCCGTGGCAGCCGTGGTCGCCACCGAAGCCGATGTGGCAGAAGCCGTGGCAGCTGCCGGGCACACAGCTCCGGCACCCGAACGTCCCTCGCAAACCGATACTCCCAGCGTGCCTTGATCGAAAAAAGTAGCTACCTGCGCTTGCATAGCAAGGGTTTCAGATATAAAAATACCTGAAACCCTTGCCCCACGGGCGTGAGGTGCTAGTTTTATTCAAACATCCAGCAAGGCTGCAGCATCGAAATGCCACTGCCGCTGGGCACCAGAAACCAGCTGCGGATACCGGCTTTTGCCGCGGCTGCCGTTGTAGCGCCCCAGCGCCATGAACAGATTGCCGCGCTCGCGCTCCAGATAGTGGCGCAAAATGACGCAGCCAAAACGCAGATTGGTCTGCATGTGAAACAGCTTGGCCGGATCACCATCCCCAATCACGCGCGCCCAAAACGGCATGATCTGCATATAGCCGCGTGCGCCTGCCACCGATACGGCGTACTTGCGAAACCCGCTTTCCACCTGGATCAACCCCAGCACCAGCGAGACATCCAGCGCTGCACGCTGGGCCTCATACCACACGGTCTGCAGAAAGTCCCGGCGCTCCTCCCAGCGCTGCATGCGTGGCTGCAACCGATCGCTCATGCTGGTCAGCCAGCGTAAATAGGTGATGCGTGCATCGGTTGACGCAAAAACCGGCTCTGGCGGCGCCAGATCACTGACAGCAGCACTCAGGGCACTGCGCACGGCATCGGCCAAAGGCTCTTCCATCTGTGCACCTGCCCACGCCACAGGCAAAGCTGCGCTGCTGGCACAGGCCAGCGCAGCGCCCAGCCAATAGCGGCGCGTGTGCAATGCAGCAGAAGATTCCCTCATGCGTTTTCTTTAATTCATATTGAGCAAGGAAAGCCGCAAGCCCATGGCCAGATCTTGCCAAAGCAAAAGGCAGCCGAAGCTGCCTTCTGTACACATGCCCGTCAGGCCATGTAGCGCGAATTACAAGCCCAGCTTGGCCTTCAAATGTGCCAGCACATCCGCAGGCGCAATCTTGGTAGCTTCCGCATCGCGGCGGCCTTGGTATTCCACCACGCCTTCCTTCAGACCACGGTCACCCAGCACCACGCGGTGGGGCACGCCAATCAGTTCCCAATCGGCCAGCATGGCGCCTGGGCGTTCATCACGGTCATCCAGAATCACATCCACGCCCAGCGCCAGCAGTTCGTTGTAGAGCTTTTCAGCCTCGGCCTTCACTGCCTCGCTGCGGCCCATGCCGATGGGGCAGATCACCACGGTGAACGGCGCAATCGCATCGGGCCAGATCATGCCGCGCTCGTCATGGTTTTGCTCCACCGCCGCCGCAGGCAGGCGCGTGACACCGATGCCGTAGCACCCCATTTCAAAGTGCTGGGGCTTGCCGTTGTCACCCAGGAAGGTGGCGTTCATGGCCTTGGAATACTTGGTGCCCAGATAGAACACGTGGCCAATCTCGATGCCACGCTCAATCGCCAGCTCGCCCTTGCCGTCGGGCGATTTATCACCTGCCACCACATTGCGCAGATCGGCAATGACTTCGGGCTCAGGCAGATCGCGGCCAAAGTTCACACCGGTCAGGTGGAAGTCCACTTCATTGGCGCCGCAGACAAAGTCAGCCATCACGGCCACTTCGCGGTCCACCACCAACTTCACCGCTTGTTTCAGGCCAATGGGGCCCAGGTATCCGGGCTGGCAGCCAAAGTGCGCTTCGATTTCGCCGACGGTGGCAAAACGGAAGTTGGCCAGGCCTTCCACCTTGCCCACCTTGATCTCGTTCATGTCATGGTCGCCACGCAGCAGCAGCAGCCACACTTGCGTCTTGATGACTTCGCCGTCTTCGTTCAGCGCGTCGGTTGCCAGCACCAAGGACTTCACGGTCTGGCTCAGCGGTAGACCCAGTTGTTCAGCCACGGCTTCGCAAGTGCTGTTGCCGGGTGTAGCAACCTTTTCCATGGCTTTGGAAGCTGCAGGACGGGGCCCCGCAGGCGGCAGGCTTTCGGCTTTCTCGATATTGGCCGCATAGTCGCTGTTGGGGCAGTAGACGATGGCGTCTTCACCCGTAGAAGCAATCACCTGAAACTCTTCGCTCAGGTCCCCGCCAATCGCACCAGAGTCCGCACGCACCGCACGGTACTGCAGGCCAAAACGGTCAAAGATGCGCTTGTAGGCTTCGCGCATGGTCTGGTAGCTGATCTGGGCGCTGTCGCGGTCCTTGTCGAAGGAGTAGGCGTCCTTCATGATGAATTCACGGCCACGCATCAAGCCAAAGCGGGGGCGGCGCTCATCACGGAACTTGGTTTGAATCTGATACAGGTTCTTGGGCAGCTGCTTGTAGCTCTTGAACTCCTGGCGCGCCATATCTGTCACCACTTCTTCAGAAGTGGGCTGGATCACGAAGTCACGGCCATGGCGGTCCTGGATGCGCAGCAGCTCAGGCCCCATTTTTTCAAAACGGCCGGTTTCTTCCCACAGTTCAGCAGGTTGTACCACGGGCATGGTCACTTCAATGGCGCCGGCGCGGTTCATCTCTTCGCGCACGATGGCCTCGACCTTGCGGATCACACGCAGGCCCATGGGCATGTAGTTGTAGATACCAGCACCCAGCTTTTTGATCATGCCAGCCCGCATCATGAGCTTGTGGCTGACCACTTCGGCATCCGCCGGAGCTTCTTTCAGGGTGGAGATAAGAAATTGGGAGGCTTTCATGAGGGGAGTACGAGGCGGGATATCACAGCGGCAACCTTGCCGAGCACAGACTGCCGTGCATAATGAACGCAATATAGAAAATTTGGGGTTCGATTATGCTTGACCGGGACGGATTTCGCCCGAACGTCGGCATCATCCTGCTCAACCAGAAGAACCAGGTGTTCTGGGGCAAACGCATACGCACCCACAGCTGGCAGTTTCCGCAAGGCGGGATTGATCGGGGAGAAACCCCCGAGCAAGCCATGTACCGGGAACTGCACGAAGAGGTGGGTCTCAAGCCCAACCACGTTCGCGTGGTCGCAAGAACAAGGGACTGGTTGCGCTATGAGGTGCCGGACCGTTACATACGCCGTGATGCGCGAGGTCATTACAAAGGCCAAAAGCAGATCTGGTTTTTGCTCCAATTACTGGGTCAAGATTGGGATTTGAACCTGCGCGCCACGGACCACCCAGAGTTCGATGCCTGGCGCTGGAACGACTACTGGGTGCCACTGGATGTGGTGGTGGAGTTCAAACGCGGCGTCTATGAAATGGCGCTGACCGAACTGGCGCGTTTTGTGCCACGCAATGAACAGCAGCGCAACCGTTACCTGCGTAGCGGCATGCGCCCCCGGGAAGGGCAGCCGGAGCCTGCAGTTGCCGCACCGCGTCTTCCCCCTATTTTGCGCAACCACGGGCTGATCCATCATCCGGGTTTGGAACTTCCTCCCGGCGCCAGTTTTGACCCGGATCCACAAGGCGAAGCCAAGCACCGCTGAAACAAAAAATCCCGCTGCACCGCGGGATTTTTTTTATGGCGTGTGGCTGTTCACCCTAT
The DNA here is from genome assembly GCA_023435325.1 of Pseudomonadota bacterium. GTDB lineage: Bacteria > Pseudomonadota > Gammaproteobacteria > Burkholderiales > Burkholderiaceae_C > Comamonas. The sequence continues at coordinate 4,349 of JAEYRT010000199.1, forward strand.
TCACCCTCAGTGCAGCACCACCATATTGTCACGGTGCACCATTTCGGGCTCGCCGCGGTAACCCAGCAGCTGCTCGACTTCTGACGATGCATGTTTGCACAGCAGACGTGCTTCGGCGCTGGAGTAATTGGCCAAGCCACGTGCGATTTCCTGCCCCTTGGCATCACGCACGGCGATCACATCGCCACGCGAAAAATCGCCTTCCACCGCCACCATCCCCACGGGCAGCAGGCTCTTGCCTTCTTCACGCAGCTTGACCACGGCCCCAGCGTCAATAGTGACTGCGCCGCGCATCTGCAGGTGGTCTCTGATCCACTGCTTGCGTGCCTGATTCTTGTGGGTGGATGCCACCAGCAAGGTGCCAATCGATTCGCCGCGCACCAGGCGCAGCAGCACGTCCGGCTCACGTCCCCAGGCAATGACCGTGGAGGCACCCGATCCCGCCGCGCGTTTGGCTGCCAGGATTTTGGTCAGCATGCCGCCCTTGCCAATGCTGGAGCCAGCACCCCCTGCCATGGCTTCCAGTTTGAGGTCACCGGCCTGTGCTTCGTGGACAAACTGTGCGCTGGGGTTGCTGCGCGGATCGGCAGTGTACAAACCCTTTTGATCGGTCAGGATGACCAAGGCATCCGCTTCCACCAGGTTGGCCACCAGTGCACCCAAGGTGTCGTTGTCGCCAAACTTGATTTCATCGTTGACCACGGTGTCGTTTTCATTGATCACCGGCACCACACCCAGCTTGAGCAAGGTCAGCAAGGTGGAACGGGCATTCAGGTAACGCTCGCGATCCGCCAGGTCGGCATGTGTCAGCAGCACCTGCGCGCTGCCCACGTTGTGGTTGCGCAACTTGGTCTCGTACATCTGTACCAGGCCCATTTGCCCCACGGCAGCTGCGGCTTGCAGCTCATGGATCTCCTTGGGCCGTGTCGCCCAGCCCAAGCGCTTCATACCTTCGGCCACGGCACCACTGGAGACCATGATCACCTCACGGCGAACCCCGTCCTCACCATGCACGAGGGCTGCAAGCTGGCGCGACCACTCCTCTATCGCAGCTTCATCGAGGCCACGCCCCTCATTGGTAACCAAACTGGAGCCGACCTTGACCACGATGCGGCGCGCATCTTGCAGAACACGGGATGACATTGTTATGAGCTTTTCAAGGCGCTAGCACTTACCCAGCAAGCGCTAGCAGCTATTTATCCAATAGCACCATGGGTGCTGTTTCACTCGGGCGCATCGCCCGCAAAACGTGGATCGTACTCCGCTTCCTGTGGCTGCTCGGCCTTTTGCTGTAGGTGCACATGCTTGAAGATGTCCTGCACCAAGCGTTCCGTGCCTTCACGCGCCAAGGCCGAGATCTCGTAGACCGGCCCCTTCCATTTGTAGCGCTTCACAAACTCCTTGACCTTGGCGGCACGCTCCTCCTCAGGAATCATGTCCAGCTTGTTCAGCACCAGCCAGCGGGGCTTGTTGTAGAGCGCTTCGTCGTACTTCTTGAGCTCCTGCACGATGGCCTTGGCCTGCTCCACAGGGTCTACGCTGTCATCAAACGGCGCCAGATCCACAATGTGCAGCAGCAAGCGTGTGCGCTGCAGGTGGCGCAGAAACTGGTGGCCCAAGCCAGCACCGTCCGAAGCGCCTTCGATCAAGCCCGGAATATCGGCAATCACAAAGCTTTGCTCGGGTCCCACGCGCACCACACCCAGATTGGGGTGCAGTGTGGTGAAGGGGTAGTCTGCAATCTTGGGACGTGCATTCGACACCGACGAGATAAACGTGGACTTGCCCGCATTCGGCATGCCCAGCAGTCCCACATCAGCCAGCACCTTCAGCTCCAGCTTGAGGCTAAAGCGCTCACCAGGGCGACCAGGCGTCTTCTGGCGAGGTGCACGGTTGACCGCACTTTTGAAGCGCAAGTTGCCAAAGCCGCCATCCCCCCCACGGGCCAGCACGATCTTTTCGCCAGGCACCAACAGCTCATGCATGACTTCCCCCGTGGCTTCATCGGTGATGATGGTGCCCACCGGCAGACGCAGGGTAATGTCTTTACCGGCTGCGCCAAACATGTCATTGCCCATGCCGTTTTCGCCGCGCTGCGCTTCGTGGCGGCGGGAGTAACGGTAGTCAATGAGGGTATTCAAATTCACATCGGCCACGGCATAGACGTGACCACCACGGCCACCATCGCCACCGTCTGGTCCGCCGAATTCCTTGTATTTTTCGTGTCGGAACGTGGCTGCGCCATTACCACCATCGCCCGCGGCAATTTCAATATAGGCTTCATCGACGAACTTCATGAGGCTTTCCCGTGATTCATTGGAGAGACCCGCACCCAAAGTTGCAGGGGTCTAAAAGCATAAGCCAAGCACTGGCCTGACCTGCTGCTGAGGGGCATTGTCTGCCCATCGAAAACAACAAAGCCCCGACGCATCGGGGCTTTGTGGTGTCAGCGAACGCTAGCGGCGATTAAGCAGCAGGCGTAATGTTGACGGTGTGCTTGGACAGAGCACCCTTGGTGCTGAACGACACGTGGCCGTCCACCAGAGCAAACAAGGTGTGGTCCTTGCCGATACCAACATTGGTGCCGGGGTGGAACTTGGTGCCACGTTGACGCACGATGATCGAGCCTGCGCTGATCAGTTCGCCACCGAAGGCCTTCACACCCAGCATCTTTGGCTTGGAATCACGTCCGTTGCGCGTAGAGCCGCCGCCTTTTTTCTGTGCCATGACTTAGCTCCTTGGGAATTAAGCGGCAATCGCCACGATTTGCAGTTCAGTGAACTGTTGGCGATGGCCTTGGTGCTTGGCGTAGTGCTTACGACGACGCAGCTTGAAGATGCGTACCTTGTCGTGCTTGCCGTGAGCAACCACAGTTGCCTTCACAGATGCGCCGGACACCAGGGGAGTGCCAACCTTCAGTTCAGCGCCGTTGCCGACTGCCAAAACTTGGTCGATCACGATTTCCTGGCCTACGTCCGCAGCAATCTGTTCTACCTTGATTTTTTCGCCAGCGGCAACGCGATACTGCTTGCCACCGGTTTTTATGACCGCGTACATGTAAACCTCTTTCGATTCTTGAGTCTCCGCAGACGAATTTCCACGGAAGCCGGCTATTGTACGCATAAACACCATTTGGTGTCCAAGCCTCAACCTTATTGTCCCCTCGGGCATCGCGAAGCTCTTCCTATAATCAGCGCCTCTCCCGGTGGCATTACCTTGACTACAGCAACACATACCTCCAATCCACTCGCACTGATTGCCGACGATATGCATGCAGTGGATCGCGTCATCGCGCAGCGATTGACCACCAGCGTTCCTCTGATCGGCCAGATTTCCCACTACATCATTGCAGCGGGCGGCAAGCGTTTGCGCCCGGCCCTGTTGCTGATGGTGAGCAATGCCCTGGGTGATGCCAATCCGTTCCGGCATACCCTGGCAGCCGTGGTGGAACTGATTCACACCGCCACATTGCTGCATGACGATGTGGTGGACGAATCCACCTTGCGTCGGGGCCGCCCGACTGCCAACGAATCCTTCGGCAATCCAGCCAGCGTCCTGGTTGGCGACTTTTTGCACACGCGCTCGTTCCAGATGATGGTGGAAGCGGGAAACATGCGCATCCTGCAGGTGCTCTCGGACGCCACCAACGTGATCGCCGAAGGTGAGGTGCAGCAGCTCATCAACACCCACGACGCTTCATTGGATGAAGCGGGGTATTTGCATGTCATCCGCTCCAAGACCGCCAAGCTGTTTGAAGCTAGCACGCAAATCGCGGCCATCTTGGCAGGTGCATCGCCCGAATTGGAGGCCGCCTGCGCCACTTACGGACAGGCCCTGGGCACTGCGTTTCAGATCATTGATGACGTGCTGGACTATGACGGCGACGCGCAGGAAATGGGCAAGAACCTGGGCGATGACTTGCGCGAAGGCAAATGCACACTGCCATTGATTGTGGCCATGCAGCGCGCAAGCGCGGAGGATGCAGCCATCGTGCGACAAGCGATTGAGCAGGGGTCGACCGACCAACTGGACACCATCTTGCGCATCGTCAAGAACACGGGTGCGCTGGAAGCCACTCGCGAGGCGGCGCATGATGAGGCCATGCGCGCCATTGCAGCCTTGAAGGCCCTGCCCAGCAACGCCTTCACGCAAGCCATGGAGCAGCTGGCATCCCAGCTTCTGGTGCGACGGACCTGAATATCGGTGAACGGGGATCACGGCAGCGTGTTTCCCCGATAACATCGTCCTGAAGCAAAAGCCTGCTTGCGCAGGCTTTTTGTTTGCATTCTCACAGCGAGGTTTTCGCTGCTTCCCGTACTGTCTAATCGTGTCTTTTCAGGTACATGACTGTCACCAGCACCACCTCTTCGCCTGCGTCTTCCTTGCCCCATGCGTTGCCCGGCCTGGCACGTGCGTTGATTGCAGCCAAGCAACTGGCTGAAAACGCGGCAGAAGATGTGGCACGCAGGGCTGCGACCAACAAAACCAGCTTTGTCGCAGAGCTGGTTGCCAGTGGCACGCTGTCTGCCAATGAGCTTGCCCATCAGGTTTCAGGCATTTTCTGCACACCACTGCTCGATCTGGAAGCCATCCACTTGGATGCGCTGCCCCAAGGCCTGCTGGACCCCAGGCTCTGCGTCAGTCACAGAGTGCTGCCCTTGCTCAGACGCGGCAACCGCCTGATGGTGGCAACGGCTGACCCGTCCGACAAGGACGCCGCGGAAAAAATCAAGTTCACCGTGCAGATGGGGGTGGACTGGGTCATCGTGGAATATGACAAGCTCAATCGCTTGCTGGAGCGACTCAGCAAGAGCACACAGGAGGCGCTGGAGTCATTTGCCGGGGATGCAGACTTCGATTTCGATGACGCCAAGGAAATACCCGCTGTGGCGGAAAAAGAAGATGGGGCTTCCGATATCGAAGATGCTCCAGTCGTCAAATTCCTGCACAAAATGCTGATCAGCGCATACAACATGCATGCATCGGATCTGCATTTCGAGCCTTACGAACACAGCTACCGCGTGCGCTTTCGCATTGACGGAGAGCTGCGGGAGATGGCAACGCCACCGGTGGCCATCAAGGAAAAGCTGGCTTCGCGCATCAAGGTGATCTCTCGCCTGGACATTTCCGAAAAGCGCGTGCCGCAGGATGGCCGCATGAAGCTCAAGATCGGACATAACCGCGTCATCGACTTCCGTGTTTCCACCCTTCCCACGCTCTTCGGCGAGAAGATCGTGATTCGTATCCTGGACCCCTCCAGCGCCAGGATCGGCATTGACGCGCTGGGCTACGATGCCGATGAAAAAAAGCATCTGCTTGAGGCCATTGCACGCCCCCACGGCATGATTTTGGTGACAGGTCCGACAGGCTCTGGCAAGACCGTATCGCTCTACAGCTGCCTGCACCTGCTGAATCAGCCGGGTGTGAACATCTCGACGGCCGAAGACCCGTCCGAAATCAACATGCCCGGCATCAATCAGGTCAACGTCAATGAAAAAGCCGGGCTGACCTTTGCGGCTGCCTTGCGCTCTTTCCTGCGTCAGGACCCTGATGTCATCATGGTGGGAGAGATCCGGGATACAGAAACAGCAGACATTGCGATCAAGGCTGCCCAGACCGGTCACTTGGTGCTCTCCACCCTGCACACCAACGATGCGCCAACCACGCTGACGCGCCTGCGCCACATGGGGGTGGCGCCCTTCAACATCGCTTCCAGCGTCACGTTGATTACCGCCCAGCGCCTGGCCCGGCGCCTGTGCCCGCAATGCAAGCAGCCACACGAAGTGCCGCGCGAAGCACTGCTGGAAGCCGGGTTCGAAGCCAGCCAGCTGGATGGCACCTGGTTTCCCTACAAGGCGATCGGTTGCAGTGCATGCACCAACGGCTACAAAGGGCGCGTCGGTATTTACCAGGTCATGCCGGTCAGCGAGGCCATACAGCACATCATCTTGCATGATGGCAGCGCGCTGGATATTGCCGAGCAGGCCCGGCGTGAAGGCGTCAAGACTTTGCGTGCATCAGGCTTGGGCAAAGTCATGCAAGGCATCACTTCCCTGGAAGAAGTGCTGGCCGTGACCAATTTATAAGAAGTCTGTCTGGACTGCGGCCGGAGGGTCTGCAGCCCAGACGCGCACAACGACACTGAGAGCGGAGGGAGCAGCCTTATGGCAAAGGCAGGAGCCGGTCAGACCAAGGCCAAGGAGTTCGTCTTCGAATGGGCAGGCAAAGACCGCCAGGGCAAGGTCTTGCACGGAGAAACACGTGCTGCGGGAGAGGCACAAGTGCAGGTGGCCTTGCGCCGCCAGGGCATCTTCGTGACCAAGATCAAAAAGCGCAGCATGCGTGGCAGCAGAAGCATCAAGCCCAAGGATATTGCGCTGTTCACACGCCAGATGGCCACCATGATGAAAGCAGGCGTGCCCTTGCTGCCGTCGTTCGACATCGTGGGGCGCGGCAATCCCAATCCCAGCGCAAACAGGCTGTTCAATGACATCCGGCAAGACGTTGAAACCGGCACCTCGCTGAGCACGGCGTTTCGCAAGCACCCGCTGCACTTCGACCATCTGTACTGCAATGTCGTCGAGGCTGGAGAGGCCGCAGGCATTCTGGATACGCTGATGGAACGGCTGGCCACCCACCTGGAAAAGACGGAAGCCATCAAGCGCAAAATCAAGTCCGCCATGATGTACCCGTTGTCCGTGATCGTGGTGGCCTTCCTCGTCATCACGGTCATCATGATCTTCGTGATTCCGGCTTTTCAGGAGGTCTTCACCTCTTTCGGCGCGGATCTGCCCACCCCTACCTTGTGGGTCATGTCCGTCAGTACATTTTTTGTGCACTACTGGTGGCTGGTCTTCAGCCTGATGGGCGGCGGCGCGTATTTTTT
>JAEYRT010000228.1 GCA_023435325.1 Pseudomonadota bacterium
TTGATTGGCCTGCGTAAGCAGCTATAGAAAAAAGGCTTCCCATGGGAAGCCTTTTTTGTTCGCAATAGCGTGCAAGCTGCGGCTTTAATAACCACGAAGCTGGTTGTACGCCGCCACTTGTTCGGGGGTGAGTACATCCATCATCGACAGGTGATAGCGCAGGTGCGTTGCACGCAGTTGGCCATGTGCGTTAGCGGCTGCTGCAACTGCGGCGGCCACAGATTCGGCGGTTGCTTTCTTTTGCGCAAAGAGTGCATCTAATTCGCGCTCAGCCGCAATGACATGCTCGCCTTGCGCTTGGGCTGCTGCTTGCATCTGTGCGTAAAGTTTTTTGGTTTCGGCTTCCTGCTCAGGGGTGAGTCTAATTTGCGCAGCCAGCTCCAACACATGCAGCGGGCCGGGGTAGCCATTGAGCTCGGCTGGCATGGCCATTGCCATACCTTTGCCAGCCTTTAAGCCCTCCATTTGCTGCGCAGACAGCGCCTTAATCTCACGCGTTTGCATGCCTGAATAGGGGCTGTGGTGGCTATGCGCTGCAGCTTGTGCATGGGCGTGATTGTGCCCATGGCTGTGACCGTGGCCGTGGTGTTGGGCGATAGCAGGCGAGAGACCCACGAGTGAGAGCAGCGCCGAGGCGATCAGAGTTTTTTTCATCCTAAGGGGCGTGAATTAGTGACCTGTGACTGAGCGCCCGCATGCACCAAAGTTCCGTTTGGGGTCTCTGAGGCGTTGGTTGTCGGTGCTTACGGCCGTAAGACGGTATTTAAAACCATAGCTGCTTGCGCAAACTAGCCAAGCATTTCAAATACTTTGATTATTGGAAGTGTTGCTGTCAAAGCGTCAGCAGCTATGAAAAAAAGGCTTCCCATGGGAAGCCTTATTGGATGGAAGCGTCAGCGGTGCTTACAGTTTTTCCAAGCCTGCACTCTCAGCCGTGCGTTCCCACATCTGCTTTTCCTCGATCACAAAGCGGCGGAATGCATCATTGGTTAGTGGCAAAACCGATTGGCCCGAAGACTCCAGCGATTTTTTGAACTCCGGTGTGGCCAGCACTTTTTCCATGGCCTTGCCAATTTTTTGGGTCACTTCGGCGGGGGTGCCTTTGAGGCCAACGATACCGCTCCAGGCTTTCACGTCCAACATATCCAACTTGGGGAATTTGTTGGCGTAAGGGCCAGATAGCTCACCCGTCACACCAATGGCTTTGACACGGCCGTTTTCGATCATGGGGATCGCAACGTTGGGTGACAAAAAGGCAAAGTCCAAAATGCCGCCCGCGATATCGGTGATGGCGTGTGCATCACCGCGGTACGGCACGCCTTGCGCAACGATGCCGGTTTTGTGCTTGAACAGCGCCAGCGTCAGCTCTTGCGTATTGCTCACAGTGCCTGCACTCAAGCCCTCTTTGGCTTGTTTGGAGGCGGCAATCAACTCCTGCACATTGTTGAACTTGGAGTTGACGTTGGTGACCAGCAGCGATGGGTAGGCCGCGACAGAGCCGATGTAGTCAAAGTCGTTGTCCACATCGAAGGGCAGCTTTTTAAAGCGCGCGGGTGCCACGCTCAAGCTGCCGCTGGTGATGAACAGCAGGTTGTAGCCATCTGCCTTGCCGCGTTTGAGTTCAGCAATCGCGTTTTGTCCGTTGGCACCGGGCTTGTTTTCAATGATGACGGAGGTGCCCAACTCTTTGCTGATGCCGTCGGCCACAAAGCGTGCGGCAGAGTCGGTGGGGCCGCCAGCGGCAAAGCCCACGATCATGCGAATGGGTTTGCTGGGCCATACGTCTTGCGCCATGGCCATGCTGGCGGGTAGTGCCAGCAGGGGCAGCATGGCCAGCAGATTGCGTCGTGCCAATTTAAATTTCATCATTTTGTCTCCTTGTTGTTGTCTGTACTGAGTACCAAGCTCAGTCTTCAAAGTTCGGGTTACGTCGCTCTTTGGCGGCGTTCACACCCTCTTGCAAATCGGCCGTATTCATTTGCACGGCCTGCACTTCACTCTCACGCACCACAGCCAGGCGCACGCGGTCCAGAAAATCGCCACGCAAGGTGTTGCGCGTGGCTTGCACCGCACGCGGTGAAGAAATCGCAATTTCTTGCGCCAAGGCCAGTGCATGGGCGCGCACTTCGGTTTGCGCCACTACCTCGTCAACCAAGCCAATTTGCAGCGCTTGCATGCCCCCGATGCGTGCGCCGGTGTAGAGCAGCTTGGCCGCTTGCTGCTTGCCAATGAGGTGCGGCAGCGTGAAGGACAAACCAAAACCGGGGTGAAAGCCCAAGCGGTTGAAGTTGGCAGAGAATTTCGCCTCCGGGCAGGTAATGCGAAAGTCTGCGGTTAACGCCACACCCAGCCCACCGCCAATGGCAGCACCTTCAATGGCCGCCACCACAGGCTTGGTGCAGCCATACAAGCGCACGGCTTCCGCGTACAAGGGGTTGGTTTGCTTGACGCTGCGTTTTTTCTCGCGGGTGGATTTGTCGGCAAAGTCCGCGCCTGCGCAAAACGATTTGCCGTTGGCGCACAGCATGATGACGCGGATTTTTTTGTCGGCCTCAAAGGCTTCCCAAGCATCGGCCAAAGAAGCAATCAAAGTGTGGTCAAAAAAGTTATGCGGCGGCTTGTTCAGCTCCACAATGCCGATGTTGCCTTGGGTCGAGATGTTCAAAATAGCTTCGGTCATGGCAGTCCTCACACAGGCAATACACGCTGGGTCAGGTGTTGCCAGAACGTCTCGCCTGGCTGCTTGGCATAGGCTTGGCCAATCAAGCGTGCCCATGCGGTGGCGTTGCCAAAGTCGCCGCGCCAGGCCCACAGGCGGCGGGTGGCAAAGTTCAGTGCGTGCTCATAAGTGAAGCCAATCGCGCCATGCACTTGGTGGGCAATCGAGGTGCCGTTGGTCACCGCATCGCCTGTGCACACCTTGGCTGCTGCCACGCTAAATTGCGCTTGTTCAGAGATCAAACGGTTGACATTGGGCATGTCTTTGCAGGCCATATAGGCCGCAGCGCGGGCCACCGCCACCTCACCTGCCATGAGCGCCAGTTGCTGTTGAATGGCTTGGTTTTTGCCAATCGGTTTGCCAAACTGCACGCGGTCTTTGGCGTATTGCACGGATTGGTCCAGTGCAAACTCTAGTGCGCCCAACATCATCACAGCGCGGGCACAGGCACCGCAGGTTTGGATGGCATCTTCCAGATTGCTAAATGGATTGCGGAGGATGGCATGTGGCTGCACTTGGCTCAGCACAATGCGGTCACTGGGCATGTTGGAGGTGTCCGTGCCCGCGTCAATTTGCACGCCAGCGGTAGACAGGTCGAACAAGGCCATCTCAGTGCTTGATACCGTCACCAAGCACCACTGCGCATGCTGCGCCCACTTCACGCTTTGGATTTCACCTTGCAGCAAACCTGCGCTGTCGCGGTTGAGCTTGGCTTGCGCCTGCGCTGCAATGCAAATCGGGCGTTGCGTGTCCAGTTGCTGGCCTGCTGCCGACAATATCAGGCGTGCAATCGCTGTCTCGGCCACTGGCAGCGGCACTTGCGAATAGCCCAGGTGATAGAAGATGGGGTAGGCA
>JAEYRT010000264.1 GCA_023435325.1 Pseudomonadota bacterium
TGCACCCTTCCATTCCTGCCTGGCTGATGGCGCCGATTGCCCCGCACACCTTGTCCAACCGCCCCATCGTTCTGTCCGACCAGACCGAAGTGATGATGGAAGTGGTCAGTGGACGAGACATCAGCGCCAATTTCGACATGCAGTCCCTGGCCACGCTGCTGCACGGTGACCGCATTTATGTGCGCCGCTCCGAACACAATGTGTGCTTTCTGCACCCCGTGGGCTGGAATTACTTTGCCACGCTGCGCAAAAAACTGGGCTGGAACGAGGGAGGCTACTGACCATGGCGCTCAAACGCATTGCGCTGCGCGACTTTGTCATCGTCCAGCAACTGGACTTGGACCTGCACCAAGGCTTTACCGTGCTGACGGGCGAAACTGGCGCAGGCAAATCGATTCTGATTGACGCCCTGCAATTGGTGCTGGGCAGCCGCGCTGATGCGGGCGTGGTGCGCGAAGGCGCGACCCAGGCCGACATCAGCGCCGAGTTTGACTGCCCCGAACGCTTGCGCAACTGGCTGGAAGAAGGTGGGTTTGCGCTGGAAGACAGCTTGCTGCTACGCCGTGTGATCGACAGCCAGGGACGCAGCCGTGCCTGGATCAATGGCGCTCCGGCCACGGCAACGCAATTGCGCGCACTGGGCGAGGAGCTGCTGGACATTCATGGCCAACATGCCTGGCAAAGCCTGACCCGTGCGGATGCCGTGCGCGAACTGCTTGATGCCTATGCCGGAGTCACGACCCAGGGTCTGCGCCAGCACTGGATGGTGTGGCGTTCTGCCGCCCGGGATCTGGAACATGCCATTGCCGCCCAGGACACGCTGCAGCGCGAGCGTGAACGCCTGCAGTGGCAGATTGGCGAACTGGAAAAACTCAGCCCCGGCATGGAGGAATGGGAAGAGCTGAACACCCAGCACACCCGTCTGTCCCACGCGCAAGCGCTGCTGGAAGCCGCACAAAACGCCTTGTTCTTGCTGGAAGACGATGAAAGCGGCGTGGCCAGCCCGCTCAGCCGCGCCCAGGACCTGCTTCAGGATCAGGAGCACCTAGAGCCGGAATTCAAGGCAGTGGCAGATGTTCTGGCGTCCAGCCTTGCGCAGATCAACGATGCACAGCATTCGCTGCAAATCTATTTGCGCCGCACCGAACTGGACCCCGACAAGCTGGCCGAGCTGGATGAGCGCCTGTCGCTGTGGATGCAGCTGGCGCGCCGCTACAAGCGCACGCCCGAAGAATTGCCCGCCATGCTGCAATCCTGGCGCCATGAGCTGCGCCAGCTTGACGCCGTGGTGGACGTGGAACACCTGCGCAAAACCGAACAGCAGGCGCAGGCCGCGTATCTGGCGGCTGCACGCGAGCTGTCGCAGCAGCGCGCCAAGGCTGCGCCCAAGCTCTCACGCGCCATCACGCAGGCCATGCAGGGCCTGGGCATGCAAGGCGGCAAGTTCGAGGTGCAACTGGACAAGCTGACCGAACCCAGCCCCCACGGCATGGACGCCGTGCAGTTTCTGGTGGCCGGACACCCTGGCGCCACGCCCAAGCCAATTGGCAAAGTGGCTTCGGGCGGTGAGCTTTCGCGTCTGTCACTGGCGATTGCCGTCACCACCAGCGAACTGGGCCATGCAGGCACACTCATCTTTGACGAAGTGGATTCCGGCGTGGGCGGTGCCGTGGCAGAAACCGTGGGCAAGCTGATGCGGGCCTTGGGTAAGGACCGCCAGGTGCTGGCGGTCACGCACCTGCCACAGGTGGCAGCTTGTGCCGATCAGCACTATGTGGTGGCCAAGAAGCGCGACAAGACCGGCACCAGCAGCACAGTGACGCCGACGGACGCCGCACAGCGCGAGCGGGAGATTGCACGCATGCTGGGCGGTGAAAAGATTTCCGCCACTACCATGGCGCATGCGCGTGAAATGCTGCAGGCGGCCGAGGGTGCCTGATTTGCTGCGCCCAACGCACCGCTGCGTGCGCTTTTCTTTGGAAGGCAGGTCATGACGGATTTGGAAATTGTGCTGATTACGGGCATGTCCGGCTCGGGCAAGTCCATCGCCTTGCGTGCGCTGGAGGATGCAGGCTACTACTGCGTGGACAACCTGCCACCAGAACTGCTGGAAGACTTTGTGCGCCTGCAGCACGCGCACCATGGCAAACGCGTGGCCATTGCCATCGACGCGCGCAGCGCCACCAGCCTGCCCAATCTGCCTGCAGAGCTGGCCAAGCTGGAGCAGTTGCGCAACACCGGTCTGCAACTGCACGTGCTGTTTCTGGATGCCTCCACCGGCACCCTGGTGCGCCGCTTTTCCGAAACGCGCCGCCGGCACCCCTTGTCCCAGACGGACGCGCCGGATGGTCGTCTGGCCCTGGTGCAGATCATTGAACAGGAACGCGAGCTACTGGGCGAGCTGCGCGAGCACGCCCACGTCATTGACACCAGCAATATCCGCGGCTCGCAGCTGCAAAGCTATGTCAAGGCGCTGCTGCAGGCCCCTACCGACCAGATGACGCTGGTGTTCCAGTCGTTTGGATTCAAGCACGGCATCCCGGTCGATGCGGACTATGTGTTTGATGTGCGCATGCTGCCCAATCCTTATTACGACCTGGAACTGCGCCCTTTTTCAGGCATGGATGAGCCGGTGCAGCACTTTTTGCGCCAGCAGGCGGATGTGGCCGCCATGCAAGCGCATATCACACAGTTTCTGGACCACTGGCTACCAGTGCTCAACGCCAACCACCGCAGCTATGTGACCGTGGCCATCGGCTGCACGGGCGGGCAGCACCGCTCGGTCTACCTGGTCGAGCAACTGGCAGCGCGCTATCAAAAGCAATGGTCTACGCTCAAGCGCCACCGCGAGATGGACAGCCGCGCCTTCGCCAACGTGCCTGTCAAGCAATAGGAACAGCACAGACAAAGAGAATAAAAAAAGAGCATCCATCGCTTGCTTCTATTGGCTTTCCAATACAAAACTATTGAAAACCTTTGCTGCACAAGCGTTAGGCGCTCTTTTTTCTTCAGCTCTTTAGATGGCTTCAAGCAATTTGCGCACTGGCGCCGGCAGGCCCAGTTGCGGCCAGGACTGGGCAGATTGCCAGGTCCAGTCTGGCAAATCCCCTGCGCCCAGGGAGGGCTGCACGCCTTGCACGTCCACGACCACTGGATGCAGGAACAGGTCACGGTGCGTCAGCACATGCAGTTGCGCAGGCCAGTCCTGGCGCGTGTGC
>JAEYRT010000272.1 GCA_023435325.1 Pseudomonadota bacterium
GGCATGTGCTGCACGATCACTATGCCGGGACTCAATCGCGGCAGTGCAGTCAATATTTGCTCCAGCGCTTGCGTGCCGCCGGTAGAGGTACCAATCGCAACAATGCGCTCGGTGGTTTCGGAGAGGGCGTGCTTGGATTTGATTGGGGGCACAACCACGTCTGCCGTTAATTTTTCGGTAACAGGCAAGCTCGGCGCTGGTTTGCGGGGTAGCAGGCGCTTGCCATCGGCTTGCGCTGCTGCGCGAATCGTGGCGATGAAATCTTTGGCATGCTCATCCAAAAAGTTGCGCAGCCCCAGCCTGGGTTTGGCAATGGCGGTAAATGCGCCGGCGGCCATTGCATCGATGGTGGTTTGTGCCCCTTGCTCCGTCAGCGTGGAGCATATGACCACCGGCGTGGGCCGCTCTTGCATGATTTTCTTGAGAAAGGTGATGCCGTCCATACGCGGCATCTCTACATCCAGCACGATCACATCGGGCCACTGCTGCTGCATACGCGCCATAGCCAAGATGGGGTCTGAGACAGCACCCAGCAGCGTGATGCCAGGTGCTTTTTGCAGCACCCCGCCCAAGGTCTGGCGCATAACGGCCGAGTCATCGACCAGCAAAACACCAATTGTCATCGCGCATGGCCTCGCACAGGCTTGGTAAAGATGGAGGGTCTTTGCATCACCAAATCGTGATAAATGTCGTTCAAACTCTCAGAGTGTCCAATACACAAATAACCACCTGGGCGCAGCTGCTGGGTCAGGCGCTGTATGACCGATTGCTTGGTAGCACTGTCAAAGTAAATCATCACATTGCGCAGAAAAATCACATCAAACAAACCAATTTGCGGCAGTGGTGCGTTCAGGTTGATATGCGCAAACTCCACTTTTTCACGCAAAGCACGGTGGATGAGAAAAGTGCCTTCTTGGCTGCCAGTGCCGCGCAAACAATATTTTTTGAGGTAAGGCCCTGGGATGTTCTTGGCGCGCACCATCGCGTAATGGGCCGAGCGCGCACGCTCCAACACCCGGGTGCTGATGTCCGAACCGGCCACCTGCCAGGGTTGCTGGCAATGCTCGGCCAGTGTCATGGCCAGGCTGTACACCTCTTCACCGCTGGAGCATGCAGCGCTCCAGACGCGCAATGGCTGGCCACTGGCCGGCAAGGCGTGCAGATGCCGTACCAGCCATTCAAAGTGCTTGGGTTCTCGAAAGAAATAGGTTTCGTTGGTCGTGAGCAGGTCGATGCAGATTTGGCGCTCCATCTCTCCTTCACGGCTGTTGATCAGCGCAAAATATTCGCCGTAGCTGTGCAGATGGTGGTGCTGCAAACGCTTGCTCAGACGACCGCAGATCAAGGCCTTCTTGCCCGCATGCATGCTGATGCCGGCGCTCTGGTAGACAAAGCTTTGGAAATCCAGGAATTCTGCGTCGCTGATATGAAGGGTCATTTCTGCAAAAAAGAGAGCGTCTAGTGCTTGATTTTGCTGGTTTTGTAAAACAAAGTAAAAGCAAAGCCTTATCTGTAGAGCGCAAGATGCTATTGAAAGTAAAAGCGTCAAAACACCTGCTCTGACATTCAAAGCCGGGAATCGGGATGTGCGGTGAAAAGAGTCGAAGAAAAAGGATGCGCTACAGCATCTTTTTTGACTCTTGTTTCAATGTGCGCTCAAGCAACGTCCTGCCCCGCACCTCTTGGCTGATTCATGCAAGGGCTGGTTGGCTTTTGCCACACCGGATCTTGTGAACAGCGCTTTTGGACCGTGTGCGTATCAGGTGGTAGTTGGGAGCAGAGATCCAGCTTCCTGGCTATCGCCATGCGCCGTGTCTCTTCAGCGCGGAGATGGGCAGATGCTGTATTGCCCAGGTAGCGAAAACTGGCGGAAAGCAGCTTCCGTCAAAAATGGCCTGTTTGTGCGCCTTGCAGAGAGATTGCTGTGTCCTATAGGCCAAATTGTTCAGCGTCGCAGCTCAAGGGGATTTCTGTGAATCGGCAGAAACGCACAACAGATAGTGAGTCCCGCGGCCTGCGCCTTGGGGGGTTAGCACGCCATGCTTCACTAGTTCTGTGATGTCGCGCAGTGCTGTATCTGGTGAAGCATTGGCAAGTGCTTGCCATTTCTTATTCGTAAGCTTGCCCTCAAAAGTTCCATCAAGCACTTTGTTGAGCACCTTCTTTTGACGGGCGTTCAGTACCAAATCAGAGTAGGTCTGCCAGAACTTAGCCTTGGCCAACACTTTGTCCAGTGCGAGATGCGCATGTTTTATGGACGCTTCCAGTGCCTGGAGGAACCACACCAGCCATTCAGTCACGTCCATGTCGCCCTTTTGTGTGCGCTCAAGGATCTCGTAATACTCTTCATGCTGGCGCATGATCTGTGCGGACAAGCTGTAGAAGCGTTGTGTCGTTCGATCTGCCCTAGCAAGCAACATGTCACCTATCGCCCGGGCAATTCGGCCATTGCCGTCATCGAACGGGTGAATCGTTACGAACCACAAATGGCCCAAGCCTGCACGTAGTAGATCTGGAATTGCTGCATCCTCTTGGTTCACCCATACCAAAAATGCATCTATTTCAGCGTCCAGGCGCGCTGCTGGCGGCGCTTCGTAGTGGATACGTTCATGGTTGATGCGGCCCGAGACAACTTGCATGGGTCCGGTAGCATCAGTTCGCCATTGCCCCACTTGGATTTCTTGCAGACGGTATGGATTGTGGGGAAACAAGGCGATGTGCCAAGCGAACAACCGTTCCTTGCTCAGTGGCTGATCGTACTTTTGGGTGGCGTCGAGCACCATATCTACCACTCCCTCAACACTTCGATCCTCGGGCGCTAGGGCTCCAACATCCACCCCAAGGCGACGTGCGATAGAAGAACGCACTGAATGCTCATTCAGTCTTTCACCTTCGATTTCGTTGCTCTTTACAACATCGCTGGTCAGTGCTGCAACACTGGCCAAGTTGCGCTCATCCATGCCCAAGTCGTGCAGGCGCCCCAACAAATTGCCCTGGGCTTTGCTGGCCTTCTCCAGGGGGGTGATAAGCGCGCTCATGTCCATCCGCCATGCTGGCCAATTGGCACGCTGCCAAATGTAGTTAGCAGTTTGAGTCAATGTGTGCATGCGGTGATTTTAAGACAAAACACCGCAAATTGTGCGGTGTTTATCATGGCAAATCGCCGTACTCTTCAAGACACTAGAAGGCATTAAGAGTGCTTCCGGTCAGCATTCGCAGCAGCAGACGCACTGCATCCAGTCGTGCTGCATCGTCACAGCCCTCAGCCACCAAATCCGCCCATTCCTGCATCATTGTTCGCCGCTTCTCAAGCATGTCGCCCCTGCGGTAAGCCTGCTCAACTTTGCTGCCAACAGAGTGGGCGAGTGCAATTTCCGCTAGTTCACCTGGGTAGTCAGTTCGATCACCTACCCAATCTCTGAACGTGGAACGCCACCCGTGGGGCACCTCGGTGCGTTTAAGACGTCGCATGACTGCCAAAAGAGTCATATCTGAAAGCGGCGTGTTACGCATTGAAGGAAAAACAAGATCACTTTCATCAATGCTGGCCTGACGGAGCAACAGAGCGATCGCCTGTGTCGGCAGAGGAATGCGATGCTCTTTATGTGCCTTCATCCGCTCCTTCGGGATGATCCATATTCCCTTCTCAAGGTCTAGCTCAGACCACCGAGCACCTCTGGCTTCTCCAGACCGGCCTGCGGTCAAGATCTGTAATTGCAATGCTTGTGCACCTGATCCTGATACAGCACAGATCTGTTTCCAAACCAGCCTAGCCTCTGAAAGTGGAACTGCTGCCAGATGCTTAACGGGTGCCACTTTTTCCGGTGCGGGAAGCAGCAAATCAAGATGATCACGCCATCTTGCCGGGTTAGGTCCCTCGCAATAGCCTTGTACCATTGCCCAATTAAGCCCTGCTCAATACGGCCTCGCAGCCTTGAAGCAGTCTCAGTCTTGTTGCGCCAGATAGGATCCAGAACCTGCAAGATATGGCGTTGCTCTATGTTCGCAACATGCATCTTGCCGATCACTGGTTGGGCATAGGTTGCAATCGTGTTGACCCATTGCAGCCGGTGTTTTGAATTCCTCCAACCATCCTCGTGTGCGGCAATAAATCTTTCAGCAGCTTGGCTGAAAGTAAGCGACTTGGCGCGTGCAGCAACCCTCGTTTCTCGCTCATCGGCTCTTTGCTCAATTGGATCAACCCCTGCACGAACGAGTAGCCTTGCTTGCCTAGCAGCCTCCCTGGCTTCCGCTAATGAAACAGCAGGGTAGCTACCCTGCCCCATGCGCCTGCGTTTGCCATTGAGGGTAAAACGAAGTACCCAAACTTTCGAGCCACCCACAACCTGCAGTTGCAGGCCTTGTACGCCTCCAACGGCATGCGCGCCCTCTGTTCTGAGCTTTGAGACTGCCAACGAAGACAGCTCCCTAATGATCTTTGCCATCCACATTCCTATAGGCCAACATATAGGCCAATTGGTGCGGATAGTAGATATTTGGAACTGACCGTCTTTGACCCTCCAGAGTGGGCATCCAAGAATGAAAAAAGCCCCTTACGGGGCTTTTAAGGATTCACAAGAATCCGTAATTTGGCGGAAAGCAGCTGGAGTCGAACCAACCCGAGAGTGGCTAACACCCTCCACCGGGTTTGAAGCCCGGCCGCGCCACCGGGCACGATTGCCTTCCGAAGAAGGCGCCAATTCTAGGGCAAAAAGCAGGGCGCTTTCTCCTGCTTACCGAATTGAGCCGGTATTTCCAAAGGAAGTTATGGCAACCTGATTGTTTAATTCGGTTGGACATCTGCGTCATGAAGCAGACGTTTCCATATCGCCATTTCTTCAAACCAGTCCTTGCTGAAGCGTTGTGGAGTGTCATCATTGATCGTGATGAAGCCAGCAGCCGATATGCGTTCATTGATGTCTGGTTGCTGCAATGTCTTGCGAAAGGCTGCGCCCAGTTTGTCAGTTATATCTGGCGGTGTCCCGCCTCTGGCTACAGCGCCGAGCCACCCAGAAATGCGCAATGCTTCCTGATCGTACCCTGCCTCTGCAAACGTGGGAACTGTAGGCATGGTGGGTACTCGCTGCGTCCCAGTAAAGGCAATAGCACGGAGTTTTCCGGCGTCAACGTGCTGTTTCAGTGACAGACTGCTGCACATGCCCATTTTGAGGGAGCCTCCTAATAGCTCTTGGATCAGAGGAGCTTCGCCACGATAAGCAACATGGGACATCTGACCTCCAGCCAATTTGTCAAGGGTCACAAATGCCAAGTGGCCATGAGAGCCAAGCCCGTAGGAGCCGTAGCTCAGTTTGCCTTTGTTGGTTCGTATGAACTCCAGCAGTTCAGCTACGTTGTGGACGGGAAGGTCTGGTGTGACCACCAAGACGATAGGGGCCCAGCAAATCCGTGAGATGGGTGCGAAATCTTTTTGTGGGTCAAAAGGCATTTTCTTGAAAAGAAACTGCATGGATTGAACCGTACTGGTTGTGCCCAGATAAATGTTGTATCCATCCGGAGCCGCCTTGGCTATGACATCACCTCCGATCAAACCTCCTCCTCCTGGACGGTTTTCAACAATTACCGGTTGCTTTAGGTAAGCAGCCAGACTATTACCTGCCGTACGAGCTAGCACGTCGGTGGCACCACCTGGAGCAAAGGGAACCACAATACGGACTGGTTTGGAAGGAAAATCGGTTGCGATATTGGCAAAAGCGGAAGGTAGAGCGCTTGCTGCCATCAAGCCTGCACTTGCCTTGAGCCATTGGCGGCGGTTGGGATGAGTCAATTCATCCCACAGGCTGGTTGCACCGGTACCTGAATCAAATGAAAAACCATCCATGCGTCACTCCTGTCTTGATTGGGCGAAAGACAGTGTTGTGAATCGCTTAAACATCTGCGTGTCGCATGGGTGGCAATTGGGGGTAAGCGTGATCAGGGTTTACTTGAGGTGAATCCATTGCGCATCAGGGCGCAGCACATGGGCATCACGTACGCGGCGCGTATAGCCGAGGCGGTCAAAGCATTCAATGATCTGGATCGCACGTTTGCGGCCCAGGCCGGTAGCGTCGCGGAATGTGCGGGCGACCACTTCGCCGTTGGGCGTGGTGCTGGCCAGTTCCTTGATGATGCGTGCCAGCTCCTCCATGTTGGCGGCGGTGTAGAACAAGTCTTTGACCACTTGCGTTAATGCCCCTTGGCGCGAGAGTTTGCGCAGCAGTTGGCGCACAGTTTCTTCAGGCGTGCCAGTGTCGTGGGCCAAATCGCGCACCCATGGTGGATCAAAACGACCGGCTTGCAGCTTGGGCAGCAGCTGCTCGGCCAGTGCCTGTTCGTTTGGGGAGAACTGCACGCTGTGGCTGGGCAGGTGCAGCCATGCACCGCTGCTGGCCAATTGTTTTTGTACCAGCAGCTGTTCGATCAGGGCTCGCCAGAGCTTGTCATGCTGGCTGTGTACCAGTCCGGGCCATGCCATGCGGCGCAGGCGGGCTGCATTGATGCCGGGTTCGTCGGGATATTTCTCATGGAAGCGGGCAATTGTCTCCATGACTTGCTGTTGCAACTGCTCCCAGCGCGCGGTACCGATCAGCAGGGCATCGCCATCGGTCTGGGCAATGCGCTGTGTGTGCGGTAAATCCAGCGCTTCCAGCGCTCGACCCGTCAGACGCTGCAACTGCGAAAGGCTGACACCATGCCCCGCTTGCGTGACAAGGGCCGCAGGGCTGCCGCTGGTGATCAGCGCTTCCATGGCTTGCAGGTACGCCTGGCGCTCTGCGCTGCGGCGTTTGCGTGCCGGAGCATAAGGATCCAGCACCATGCCACCCGCAATCGTGCGGCTGGCCTGGGCGTTGCGCAGAATCAGGCGATCACCGGGAAGGGCAAATACGGATTCATCGAGTACCAATTGCGCGGTCACTTCGGTGCCAGGCTCAATGGCGCCGTCTTGCAACAACGCGACATGGGCGGTGCAACGCTGGGTGCCAATGTGCACATGCACCGGCGTCCATTGCTGCATGGGAGCGGCTTCGGCCAGCAGGTGCAGGCGGATATCGATGCGGGTTGTGGCGTGCAGCACGCGTGCATCGGCAATCCAGTCGCCCCGAATGACCTCTTCCTTGGCCACACCTGCCAGATTCAAGGCGCAGCGTTGTCCTGCTACGCCTTGCTCGGCCGCCTGGTTCTGAGCGTGGATGCTACGCACGCGTACCTCTTTGCCCGTGCCAGAGTGGCGCAGCACATCACCCACCCTGACTTGGCCGTTAAAGACCGTGCCTGTCACCACCGTGCCCTGGCCGGGCAAAGTGAATACGCGGTCTACAGCCAGACGGAACAGGCCGTCCTGGGCGCGTGCTGGCATAAGCTGCGCTTGCACTTCCAGGTATTCGCGCAGGCGCTGTACGCCAGGATCACCGGGCTGGCTGGCGGCTGTTTCGAAAATGGGGCTGTCGTGCAAGCTGGTGACGGCCAGAATGGCTGCTATTTCCAGCTTCACTTCTTCGATGCGCTCGGGCAGCACACGGTCCACCTTGGTC
>JAEYRT010000288.1 GCA_023435325.1 Pseudomonadota bacterium
TGCCCACGCTGCGCCACTGACTACACCCCAAATAAATCAGATAGCAGGCGCCCAGCACCTTGACGGCAGTGAACGCCAGGTCCGACGCAATCAGCACAGCCCCCACGCCACCGCCTGCGATCAGCAAAATCAACAGCAGACCCAACTGCAAACCACCAATGGTGGCCGACGTCTTGCGCACCCCATAAGCCAGTCCGTGGCTCATGGACAGCACCGCGCCAGAACCTGGCGAAATGGCAATGAACACGCATGCCGAGAAAAACGCCAACCAAGTATGAAATTCCATTCGAAACCGCCTGCAGGCCAGACACCAAACCCTCCATCTTACGCCTGCAATTCCCCTCGTCCGCACGCCTGCTGCGGGCATGCTACGCTGCTTGCATCATGCTTTTCAACCCGACCCAAGCTGACGTGCGACGCTTTTTCTGCAGCGTACGCAGCAAGATGAAAAATAACGCCCCGATGGAGGCGATCGAGACACTGGCCAGCCTGTGGATTGCCGAGCACCCCGAGTATTTTGCGGAGCTGGACGATGTGGAGGCAGCCATCAAACGCAACTACGACCTGGAGCCTGACCGCACCAACCCGTTCCTGCACCTGTCCATGCACCTGTCGATCAGCGAACAGTGCAGCATTGACCAGCCGCGAGGCATTCGCCAGGCGGTGGAACTGCTGGCCAAACGCCGCGGCGATCTGCACAAAGCCCACCATGAAGTCATGGAATGCCTGGGCCAGATGCTGGCCGACAGCCAGCGCAATGGTCATCCGCCCGATGGCAACCAGTACGTGGCAGCCGTACAGCGCCGCGCCACCCGGGACTGAGCGCCCGCCCTCACACCCACCAAAAAGAAGGCCCGCATCTGCGGGCCTTCTTCATGTGTTGACGTGTCAGCGGAAATTCGACTGGGGAATCGTTCTCAGGTCGCCATCGAGTGTGCTGATGTAATTGGCCAGCAGCTTCAGTTCCTGATTGCTGAACTGCTCCACGATGGGCGCCATGATGCCGTTGCTGCGCCCCACATAGCGGTTCTCCTTGGTCTTGTACGCCTTCAAAGCGACATACAAATAATCTGCATACTGCCCTGTGACCTTGGGGTACGTGGGATCGATAGGCTTGGCAAAGTTCTGGCCGTGGCAGCTGAAGCAGGCACCTTTTTCAATCAGTGCCGCGACCTGGGCAGGGGGATCGTGGGGCTGAACCTCACGGCGCTGGGCGTTGTGGGCCTCGTAATAGGCAGCCACGTCGGCAATGTCCTGATCCGTCAGGCTTTCAGCCACGCCGCGCATGCTGGGGTGATTGCGATCCCCCTTGCGATAGGCTTCCAGCGCCGCCGCGATGTAGGCAGCGGACTGCCCCGAAATCATGGGCACTTTGTGCACCTGAGGGAAACTCGCCTGGTAACCCGGTATGCCATGGCAGCCGATGCACATGGCAACTTTCCCCTCCCCCGCTTTCACATCACCTTGCACCCCCTGTGCAAACGTAGAAGACGTCGCACAAGCGACAAGCATTGCGAATACTGTGGTCCATGGTTTCATCATTTGTGCACAAAATCCTTTGCAAGGTTCAGCTGGGATCTGCTTTTTTGAAAAATCATTATCAAAGCAGTTGTCAAGCACTCACATCAATGTTTACGCTGATATCAAGTCCATGAAATTCCAAGGTTCTGACAATTACGTTGCCACCCAAGACCTGATGCTGGCAGTGAATGCTGCCATCCAACTGCAGCGCCCTTTGCTGGTCAAGGGCGAGCCCGGCACCGGCAAGACCATGCTGGCCGAAGAAGTGGCTGCCGCACTGGGCATGCCGCTGCTGCAATGGCACATCAAGTCCACCACCAAAGCCCAGCAAGGCCTGTACGAATACGACGCTGTTTCGCGCCTGCGCGACAGCCAGCTGGGCGATGCGCGCACGCAGGACATTCGCAACTACATTGTCAAAGGCGTGCTGTGGCAGGCATTCACGTCAGAGCAGCCCGTGGCCCTGCTGATCGACGAGATCGACAAGGCAGACATTGAATTCCCCAACGACTTGCTGCGCGAACTCGACCGCATGGAGTTCTACTGCTACGAAACGCGCGAGATGATCCGTGCCAAGCACCGCCCGCTGGTGTTCATCACGTCGAACAATGAAAAAGAATTGCCCGACGCCTTTTTGCGCCGCTGCTTTATCCACTACATCAAGTTCCCGGATGCGGACACCATGCGCCAGATCGTGGAGGTGCACTTCCCCACACTCAAGGGCGACTTGCTGACGGCGGCGCTCAAGACGTTCTACGACGTGCGCAACCTGCCCGGCCTGAAGAAAAAGCCTTCGACCAGCGAGCTCATCGACTGGCTGAAATTGCTGCTGGCAGAAGACATTCCAGCCGACGCACTGCAATCGGCTGACCAAAAAATCGCCGTACCACCAATGGTGGGCGCGCTGCTGAAGAACGAACAGGACATGAGCCTGTTTGAAAAGCTGGTGTTCATGAACCAGCGCAACCGTTGATGCCGCGCTGACACGGCGCTGACATCCCCGTTGCAGGCTTGCCCCGATGCGCAAAACCACCGCTTGTCGTAGCTTTGCCCTATTGACCACAACCAATTGGGGAGACTGAGCATGGCTTCTGCACAAAAACTGTTGCTGGAAGGTGTTTCGGATGCGGTGTGCTTTGTACTGGGGGCGCTGGCAGGCTATGGGCTGGGACAGGCCGTGGGCATCGACATCTTTGCCGAAGGCTACAGCGGCTCGGGCATTGTCGGCATCCTGATGGTCGGCCTGGGCGGTGGCGCAGGCCTGCACCTGGCCCGCATTTGGCGCAGCCGCCAGCGCGCCAAAGACATGCTCGAGCACCCTGAAACCGATTAACCCCACTTCCTTCCGCGCGATTGCATGCCCCACCCTGCCCCTTTGCTTGTTGAACCCACCACCCTGGAAGGCTGGGGCATTCGCCTGGAGCCACTGTCGCGGGCACATGCC